>JALRIU010000222.1 GCA_023255355.1 Pseudomonadales bacterium
AATTGCGGCAAGTCGGCGCAATTCAACTAAGTTGTCATTATGAAAGGTGAGCAAGACTGTCACTCCAAGATGGTTCAGGATACACTACGTTTTTGCAACAACTTTAGCGTTGGCATAGTTAAAAGGAGATTATACATGTTAATAAGCTTGATGCGCGTTCTTGTTACACTATTCCTAATTACTAGTCCGCTATCAATGGCTGCAAATGATGACCTTACGCGCGCCTTACAAGCTAGCCAACAACAGGAATTCCTCCCAGTTGATGAAGCCTATAAAGTAGAACTTCAATCCGAACAAGACACCATTGCCATTGAGTTTAGTATAGCGCCAGGCTACTACCTTTATAGACACCGTTTTTCAATAATCGATTCCACAGGTAACCCTGTAATATTTGATATCCCAGCCGGCGAAGCCAAAAACGATGAATTTTTCGGTGATGTCGAAGTGTATTATCAATTTGTTGACCTAAGACTCAATCTAAACAACCTTAGCGACACACCTCAGCAATTAAATATCACCTACCAAGGCTGCGCCGATGCTGGCTTATGTTACCCCCCGGAAACCATTGAGACACATTGGGATCCCTCAAGCCAACACCTTAAAATGGGCCCTTTACCTGCAGCCACCTCAACAAACGACCAAAATACGTCTTTGTGGCTAGCCCTTATTCTTGCCCTTGCAGGTGGAGCAATCTTAAACCTAATGCCCTGTGTATTCCCTGTATTGTCACTAAAAGCGCTTTCATTGCTTCAACAACACGAAAAGCACCCCATCCAACATGGCCTGAGCTACACCGCAGGTGTCGTCATCAGTTTCATTAGCATAGCAGCCCTTATGCTCAGTTTAAGAAGCGCCGGTGAAGGCATAGGCTGGGGTTTTCAACTGCAATCCCCAATAATTATTGCCGCCTTAAGCTATGTTTTTTTCATACTCGCACTCAATTTATCAGGATTTTTTGAATTTAATATCAGCTTCAGTGGCGCTGGCCAATCGTTAACCCAAGGGCATGGACTTGGCGCGTCCTTTGCGACTGGGGTATTGGCTGCGCTCGTTGCAAGCCCATGTACCGCGCCATTCATGGGCACAGCGCTTGCTTATGCGTTAACCCAACCCTCGTTAATCGCGCTATCTATTTTTGGTGCACTGGGATTAGGCTTGGCGCTGCCATTTTTACTTATCAGTATGGCACCCAATCTAGCAAAAATACTGCCTGCGCCTGGTATGTGGATGCAAAGCCTTCGGGAATTTCTTGCCTTTCCACTTTATCTTACTGTTGTGTGGCTTCTTTGGATCATCAATCATCAAAGCAACAGTAATGCAGTTGCGATGGTGATGGCTGGTGGAGTCGCTATTACAATGGGCATTTGGGCTTGGAAAAACTCGCCATGGCACAAAATAATCAGTCTAAGTTTATTTGGTATTGCACTCAGTATTCTTGCCTCACCGCAACTTAGCATCAACAAATCTTCATCAGAAAACCTACAATTTGATGAATCACAAATCACCCAAGCTATCAGTGAAGGCCATCCAGTTTTCGTCAACATCACCGCCGACTGGTGCATAACATGTTTAGTTAACGAGCGAAACACGCTAAGTAGCCAGCGTGTTGAAACATTGTTCGCCAAAAAAGGCATTGTTTACATTAAAGGTGACTGGACAAAACCAAGCCCTACGATCAACAACTACTTAAACAAACATAATCGCAGTGGTGTGCCATTATACGTAGCATATTATAAAAACCAGGTAACAATTTTACCCCAAATTCTAACCACTGATGCCGTACTGAACGCTTTTGGCGAATAAATTGATTTTTAGCAGCACAATCGACGATATTAATAACAAAAAGTGATATTTTCAGGCTTTTCCGGTAATTGTGCTGCCTTTTACTGCAAACATGCCAATAACGTGCTAAGAAGTACTAAAAACAACCATTCTTAATTTATAAAATGCATATAAAAACCGTCTAACTACTTTAAAAAACAGCGATCTTGTAGATAACTTACAAAAAATTAGACAAAGCCACCAAGAATGATGCACAATCTCCAATGAACAAGGAACAGGTGGCAATATGGCAGACATCTTGGTACTACACGGACCCAATCTCAACATGTTAGGGCAACGTGAACCGGACAAATACGGCACAACAACGCTTGCCGACATCAATCAACAACTCAGTGCTTCTGCCTCCGCAAACGGCTTACGATTAGACAATTTTCAAAGTAACGCCGAACACGAATTGGTTGATCGCATCCATCGTGCACGCACTGAAGGCATTAAATTCATTATCTTTAATCCTGCCGCTTTTACTCATACCAGCGTGGCCTTACGCGACGCCATTCTCGCTAGCGATATTCCATTCATAGAAGTACATATTTCTAACGTGCACGCCCGAGAATCGTTCAGACAACATTCTTATTTTTCAGATATCGCGGTAGGCGTGATCTGCGGCTTAGGGCCTGTGGGCTACCAACTCGCACTTCAAGCCGCCATAAACAAATTATAACCAAGGAGCAAACCCACAATGGATATTCGCAAAGTCAAAAAACTTATCGAATTACTAGAAGAATCAAATATAGACGAATTGGAGATTCACGAAGGTGAAGAATCTGTTCGCATCAGCCGCAACTCAGGAAGAGTGATGGCAGCACCTATGGCCGCCCCAATGATGGCAGCAGCCCCCGTTGCCGCACCTGCGCCCGTCGCTGCACCCG
>JALRIU010000232.1 GCA_023255355.1 Pseudomonadales bacterium
ACCCATTAAGGGTGCGCCTATCTTCTCTTTCCCATCCAGTGTTTGTTGCTTTTAGTGGCGGTCTAGATTCTACCGTTTTGCTCCATGAAGTGGTTGCAGCGATCGGAGCATCAAGGGTTACTGCTGTGCATGTTAACCACGGTCTTTCCCCTCATGCGGATTCCTGGCAGCAGCATTGCGCCAATATATGTAGGCAATTGGGCTGCGAATATTTGACTCAAAATGTGTGTGTTGAGCGTCGTGGTGATGGACTTGAGGCTGCTGCTCGAGAGGCGCGTTATGAAGTATTTATTAAATGCTTGGAGTATGGTGGTTATCTATTAATGGGCCATCATGCTCATGATCAAACGGAGACCATCTTATTAAATTTGTTCAGAGGAAGTGGTGTGAGTGGCTTAAGCGGAATGCCATTAGAACGCACGCTGGGCAATGGGAAGTTGTTAAGACCTATGCTTGCCATTAATCAACAAGACATTGCAGCCTATGCTGAATATAAGCAATTGAATTGGATTGAAGATGAATCCAATGATTCTTCTGTGTTTGATCGAAATTTTTTAAGACTTGAGATATTGCCGCTACTTCGCGAGCGCTTTCCCCATATAGATAATGCCGTTGCTGTGACGGCCAAGGCTATGGCCGAGGCAGATGAGCTTTTAGCTAATACTGCAAAACAAACATTGGACGTTACTTTTAAAAAACTGGCTGTAGCTGATTTAAAAGCATTAACCGAAGCACAACAAAAGAATGTTTTAGGAGCATGGTTCAATGGCCATTCTGGGCAGCGCTTAGCACGTGAAAGTATGCTCACGCTTATGGGTTTTATAGCGTCTGAAAGACAAGATGCAATTAACGCCCACGAGCAAGCTGGTTGGATGTTCTATTGTCAGCGCGGTTATCTTTTTATGACGTCTAAAGCACCGGGTTTTGATCCAGAATGGAGATCACAGTGGGATTTGAAAACCCCATTAGAGACCCCAGTGGGTATTATAAAGGCTGAACCAATAGCGGGTGGTTGGCAGTTTCCTGAAACTGTTGATGTGGGGTTTCGTTTAGGCGGTGAAAAAATTGATGTGCTTGGACGGCAGTGTAATAAGTTAATTAAAACCCTGCTTAAAGAGCTCGATATCCCTGCTTGGCAAAGGCCAACGCTACCCTTGATTTACGCTGATAACAAAGTTTTGGCTGTAGCAGATATCACCTGCAGTGAGCGATGCAAACCAGAGCCAGATAAGATGGGCTATCGAATAACATGGTTGCCAAATAACGTACTGTAACTGCGTGTGAAAAAAGATGTATTTTAACCAATCTCAAGCTAGAGATAGACACTGCATGCTGTTATACTGATCTCCCATCTGGCAAAGGTGGTATCCCGCCTCTAAGACTAGCTGCAAGTTTCAACAAGCTTGCCATTGTAACTAACAAAAGGTCTTTTATGACGCATTATATTTTCGTCACTGGTGGTGTGGTTTCTTCCCTCGGTAAAGGGATTGCCGCAGCTTCTCTCGCAGCGATTTTAGAGGCACGTGGTTTAAACGTGACCATGCTAAAATTGGATCCTTATATCAACGTCGATCCCGGTACAATGGCACCTTCTCAGCATGGTGAGGTTTTTGTTACTGATGATGGTGCTGAGACAGATTTAGACCTCGGTCACTACGAGCGTTTCTTGCGTGCCCGCATGACCCAGAAAAATAACTTTACGACAGGGCGTGTATACGAAACGATTTTACGTCGTGAGCGTCGTGGTGATTATTTGGGTGGTACGGTACAAGTTATTCCCCATGTTACCGATGAAATTAAACGCCGGGTGTACGCCGGTGGTGAAGGTTACGATGTCGCACTAGTAGAAATTGGTGGCACTGTAGGTGATATAGAATCGCAACCTTTTCTTGAAGCCGTTCGTCAGATGAAAGTTGAACTTGGCTCTAATAAAGCCCTGTTTATGCATCTTACCCTTGTGCCATATATTGCTACAGCTGGTGAAACCAAAACTAAGCCTACTCAACACTCCGTTAAGGAGTTGCGCTCTATAGGTATTCAGCCTGATGTTTTGTTGTGTCGCTCAGAGGTTGAAATTGATGAGGCTTCTCGTCGCAAGATTGCGTTATTCACCAACGTTGAAGAGCGCGCGGTTTTTTCACTACCAGATGCTAAAACGATTTATGTTATTCCAGAAAATCTTAGCAAGGCAGGCTTGGATGATCTAATTGTTGAAAAATTTGGTCTAAATTGCCACGCGCCTGATTTTAGCGAGTGGCGTGCCGTCGTCGAGGGTGTCTTGAATCCTGAGCGTGAAGTAAGTATTGCTATGATCGGCAAATACATGGATTTACTGGATGCCTATAAATCATTAAACGAAGCACTCGAACATGCCGGTATTCGCGCACGTACTAAGGTAAGAGTCCGCTACATAAATTCCGAAGATGTTGAAGATAAAGGTGTTGAAATCCTTGCAGGTGTCGATGCGATTCTAGTGCCTGGTGGTTTTGGTGAGCGTGGTGTAGAAGGTAAGATCAAATCTGTTCAGTATGCTCGAGAAAACAAAATTCCCTACCTGGGAATCTGTCTAGGTATGCAGGTCGCAGTTATCGACTACGCTAGAAATGTCGTTGGCTGGAAGGATGCCCACAGTACCGAATTTAACCCTGAAACAGACCACCCAGTGATTGGATTGATTACTGAGTGGGTTGATGCAGATGGTGCAGTTGAAACGCGCAATGAGGCGTCAGATCTCGGCGGAACGATGCGCCTTGGCGCTCAATTGTGTCATTTGGACGAAGGGTCCTTGGTCAAAAAAGTCTACGGTAATGCTGAAATTATCGAGCGACATCGACACCGCTATGAAGTCAACAATAACTTATTGCCTGCCTTGCGTGACGCTGGTTTACGCATCGGTGGCTGGTCGACAGATAAATCTTTGGTAGAGGTGGTTGAAGTGCCTGATCATCCATGGTTTGTCGCTTGCCAATTCCACCCAGAGTTCACCTCAAGTCCTCGCGATGGTCATCCATTGTTTAG
>JALRIU010000248.1 GCA_023255355.1 Pseudomonadales bacterium
AATAATAAACCCAGCTTCAAGGTCGCTTCATACGCATCCGCATATCCCTATAATAACACTCCTATGTGCTTCACTGAGTCACAGATTTTCCGTATTGACCATTATCTGGGTAAAGAAACTGTCCAGAATTTAATGGCCTTGCGTTTTAGTAATATTCTATTTGAGCAATTTTGGAATTCTAAGTTTATCGACCACGTGCAGATTTCAATTTCAGAAACTGTTGGTTTAGAGGGTCGTGCTGGATTCTATGATGGCGCCGGTGCTTTGCGCGATATGGTGCAAAACCACCTATTGCAGTTGTTGTGTTTAACAGCCATGGAGCCACCGAATTCAATTTCTGCAGATAATATTCGCTCTGAAAAGTTAAAAGTATTGCAGGCCCTTCGTCCGATAAAAGATGCTAAGGTTATGGAGCATACCGTTCGCGGCCAATACGTGGCAGGTGAGTTTGATGGTAAGTTGGTACCTGGTTATTTAGAAGAACTAAACGATGGTGCAAGTCGCACGGAAACCTTCGTTGCAATTCGTGCTCATATCGATAACTGGCGTTGGGCGCGTGTACCATTCTATTTAAGAACGGGTAAGCGAATGAAGCAGCGCTGTGCCGAGATTGTCTTGCAATTCCGTGAGATTCCACACGATGTTTATAGCAATATGCAAGGTACGACACCGCCTAACCGTTTGGTTATCCGCTTGCAACCTGATGAAAACATTCAACTTCATCTTATGGCTAAAGACCTTAATGATTTGGACGTTAAATTACAGCCTGTCGTCCTGAACTTGAACTTTGCTGATACTTTTGAAAATTTCCGTTCTGATGCCTACAAACGTTTAATGTTGGATGCTGCGCTCAATAATCCATCGTTGTTTATTCATCGTGATGAAGTTACTGCGGCATGGGCCTGGATCGATCCAATTATTGAAAAATGGGTGGCTGACGAGGTTGTACCTGAATTGTATCGTGCCGGTACTTGGGGGCCGCAAGCTGCCAATGAATTGATACAACAAGATAATCGCAATTGGTATAACAGCGGCGAAGGTCTCAAGAAGTAATGATTCAAGAACATTTTTTTGAAAGCAGAGAAGCCCTTATCGACGCATTGACTGAGCGTTGTGAACAACGTCTCGTTCAACAGGTCGCAAGCTCAGGATCGGCAGCGTTTTATGTTTCGGGTGGGAGTACGCCTGAGCTTGTATACAAGGCATTATCGAGCCGTGCATTGCCATGGCAGTCCATAAATATTGCAATGGTCGACGAGCGCTGGGTTGATATCGATCATCCGCGCAGCAATGAAGCATTTTTAGGTCGATGCTTATTGATTGACAAGGCCGCTAAAGCGCCTTTCGTAGGTATGAAAAATGCTGCACAAAATCCCTGTGAAGGATGGCAGCAATGTGAAGATCAATTTTCAGCCCTTCCCGAAAAACAAGGTATTTGTATCTTGGGAATGGGTGGCGATGGTCATACAGCATCATTCTTTCCCCATGCCAATGGTCTTGAAAACGCCTTGCAAAGTGATCACTCGGTCGCAGCCTTAACAGCGCATCGTTCTGATGTGACTGGAGAAGAGGTTGACCGCATGACAATGACCTTGCATGCGATTCAGCAGAGCGGGGAAATCATTCTTTTAATCACCGGCCAAGATAAATTAGATGTCTATCAAAGGGCTTGCGAGTCAGGCGATGTGGCAGATATGCCCGTTCGGGCGGTACTTAATCAACAACACACACCAGTCCATATCTATTGGGCTGCTTAAGGAAACATTATGTCTTACAGTATTGATCAAGTGATGACCTCGGCACCAGTGATGCCGGTTATGGTTATTGAGCATCTCGAACATGCGGTGCCTTTGGCAAAAGCCCTTGTAGCAGGAGGATTACCTGTTCTTGAAATTACTTTGCGAACGCCTTGTGCACTTGAAGCTATTTCAGCAATTAAGGCTGCTGTGCCTGGTGCTATCGTTGGTGCAGGTACAGTTAATACCCCCGAGTTGCTCGATGCCGCTGTGGCTGCTGGTTCAGATTTTCTCGTAAGCCCAGGTAGTACACCAGCGCTTATCGATAAAGCATTGGCCGTGGGTGTGCCAATGTTACCTGGTGTTTGCACTCCCTCTGAGGCGATGGCGCTTTTAGAGCGAGGCATTTCTCGCATGAAATTTTTCCCTGCTGAGGCCGCTGGTGGTGTTGATATGTTGAAATCAATTTATGGTCCTTTGCCGCAAATTAAGTTCTGCCCGACTGGCGGCATTAATTTGGCTAAGGCGCCAAGCTATTTAGCTTTACCCAATATCGCGTGTGTTGGCGGTTCTTGGATTGCCCCAAAAGATCTAGTTGAAGCGGGTAAGTGGGACGAGATAACTGCATTGGCAGCTGAAGCTGCGGCACTGGCTAATTAATTATTTTTTGTGCGACCACAAGTCGCTAATTTAGGAGTTTTACAATGACTATTCGTGTAGCAATCAATGGTTTTGGTCGTATCGGCCGCAATGTTCTTAAAGCGCTCTATGAGGGTGGCTATCGCGATCGTATCCAGATCGTTGCTGTGAATGACTTGGGTGATGCAGCTTTAAACACACATTTAACCAAATACGATTCTGTGCATGGCCGTTTCGGTTTTGACGTAAGCCTTAATGGCAATATTATGACTGTTGCTGGTGATGACATTCAATTTGTTTCAGAGCGCGACCCAGCGAATCTTCCTTGGGGCGAAATGAATATTGATGTGGTATACGAGTGCACGGGTTTATTCACTTCACGTGAGACAGCTGGAAAGCATATTACGGCAGGTGCTAAAAAAGTGATCATATCTGCACCGGGTAGTGATGTTGATGCTACCGTTGTACACGGTGTTAATCATGATGTGTTAACCGCTGAGTCAACAATTATTTCTAATGCCTCATGCACCACTAACTGCTTGGCACCTGTTGCTAAAGTACT
>JALRIU010000337.1 GCA_023255355.1 Pseudomonadales bacterium
GTTTGGACGGAATTTATCAAAGTTCCAAACGATTTGGGCATTCAAGTCATCGAAGCCACCGGTTGGACCGAAACGGAAGTCGGTTTTTAACATCCACATTGGGATACGAATGTCTTCTAGCTCGTCATAAATGTTATTACGCGAGTAATCTACTGGGTTGATGATATCCAACACGCGGAACAAGTCAGTACGACCCCAGATGACCTGCTGCTTTCCTAAACGGAAGCTCACTTGATCGTCATCGCTCAATTGCATGGTCGCGTCAACGTAGAACTCGCGCAACCAATCTAAACGGCCACCATACAATTCAGGCATCTTAAGTTCTTTAAGATCGGCATCCATGTAGCCAGCGAGACAACCACGCGCATCAATATCACATGGACGAACAGGCACACCAAAAGAAACACCGTTGCCGTGTGGATGGAGATAGTCACCTAACGCAACAAGACCAATATTTGGATTATTAGTGTATGTATCAACGAAGGTGTTCGCGCCAAGCACGACATTATAAGGGAAGGCAGAGCCTGTACCATCACCACCAGATAGGACATCAACTTGAGAGCCTAAAATGTTGATAACAGCAAATGAACCAACACCCAAACCACCTGCGGGACCAATGCCAGGACCATTAATAGGTACTGCAAAATTGCCATCCGCATTTGGTGTCAACCCAAGACCTGCATAGAGCAAACCGTTTGAATTAACCATCGCTGGGTTGTCTAGCGTGCTACCAGCATTACGACCAAATTCGTCATCATTAAAATCATAAACATGATCATAACTAACACGAAGAATAGTATTAGTACTGACATCGGTGAAAGGACCTACATCACCAATCCATTTCAAACCTTCGAATTGAAGACCTGAGCGTGCTTTTGATAAACCCACATCTTTACGATAGTGAGTGACTTGATCCGCGAAGCCTGACCACTGAGTGTCATCAGCAACTGCAGAGACCGATTGTCCGCCTAGCGTAGCACCAAAAATGGCTGCCGCTATAGCAAGACTTGAGCGTTTTATGTGCATTTGATTGCTCCTCTATCTGCTCTAGTTATTATCCCTAGGATATCTTCAATGCCCGGAGTTACCGAGCATCTTAGATGCGTAATTGTTAACCCTTAGCATGGATGATGCCGTCATCATCCACCTCTAATTGATCAACAAATTTTGGTTTGAACACTAGCACCCATGCTGGGATCAAGAAGAGTGCTGCAAGCGCGTTCAGAATTACCATCACTGACAACAACAAGGCCGCGTCGGCTTGGAAACGTAGATCTGACATAAAGATCCACATCACAATACCTGCGATCAAGGTCAGCGCAGTAAAACTGATCGCCAAACCGGTTGATGACAATGCTGATTTAACCGCCTCTGACAACGACGCCATTTTGGTGCGCTGTTCCCGGATTCGGTCCATCATATAAATTGAATAATCGATACCGACACCAACACCCACCGCAATAATTGGGACAGTATTGATATTAATGCCGACTTCAGTGATACCCATGTAGGCATAGGTCAATGTGGTAGCAAACAACATGGCTAAAAACATCAAGAATCCAGCATGCCATGAACCATAGAACACCATGACCGACAAGAAAATAAACAAGAACACCAGCGGCAATACTTGCTTGTTTGTCTCAAAAGCGGCCTCGTTCATTGCAGCGGTCACACCAATTGTGCCGCCTGCAAGGCGAATGTGAAGACCTTCGACTTTACCGTCGTTTTCTGCAATCCATTGTTTAGCGGTATGAATCGCTCTACGAATAGTTTCACCTTGGTGGTCTTTGTAGTAAAAGACTAGGTTTGCCACTTTGGCATGGGGATCAAGAAACTCATCAGCAGCACCAGGAATTGGGCTGGAGGCCATGTAGGCAAACAACAAACCACCGACGTAGGCATCATCCTTTGGAATCTGCATCCATTTTGGATCGTTGTTGTGTAGCAAGCGGTTGACCATCATGATCAGATCAGGCACGCCTTTAGCACCGCCAACCTCTGGGTCTAACAGCATATGCGCTTCAAGACTTGCAAGTGCAGCCAGAACCTCTGGACGTTTTATACCACCTTCCTCATCAGTTTCAGCGACAATATACAACTCTTCTGAACCAGGAAAACTATCATTAATGGTTTTCGATGAGATATTGTAATCGTGATCTTGATAAAGCACGGGAGAGCCAGGCTCAGATTCGCCAATAGTGACATGTGACGCCAAGAATGCACCGCCTACTAAGGCAATAGCCATTAATGTAATCACAGCACCTGGGCGCCCAACCACCATCGCGGCCGATACATTACCGATGACACGCAAAGAGTTTTGGTGAAGTTCAGTTTTGCGTGGCTTGGGTAGAATAGAAAGCAATAAAGGTACACTGATCAATACCGTAATGATGATACACATCGCCCAAACTGACGCATAGTTTGCCAATTTGGTATTAAGCGGGATAGAACCGATGGCAATTAAGAGTAGCCCGATAGCATCAGATACCACGCCGAGGCTGCCTGGACGGAAAAGGCTTTCAAAGGTTGTTCGCGCTGCGACTTTGTTATCACCCGATTCTGGTAGCTCCGCATAAAAACGCTCAACTAACTGAATGCCATGCGACATGGCTCGCGCAGAAATCAAGAATGGAATAACGAGACCTAGTGGGTCGATGTTATAACCAAATAGCGAAATAATACCAAGACCCCACACAGTTGAAACCAATACCCCTGCGAGTGGCACCATAACGCCCAGCATCGTACGGAAATGGAAAATCAACAATCCGACCATGATTAATGCAGTAAACGCCAGAATTTGGAAAATCTGATCCTTGTAGTAATAAGCCCAACCTACCAATACTGGTTGACCTGTGGCATAGACTTTATAGCCTTTACCTTCAAAGGAATGACGCAATTCTTGCAACTTGGCGAAGGTATCTTCGTAATCGAGTTGACCTTCGTTCAATTGCGCCTTAATCAAAGCCATACGCATATCTGGAGAAACGAGCGGCCCGTATACTTGCGGGTTGGCTACAACATCCTTTTTAAGCTGGGCCAACTGATCATCGGTTA
>JALRIU010000063.1 GCA_023255355.1 Pseudomonadales bacterium
TGACCATAATGAGATATTAGAACAGGCGTTGCTGCATTTGCGTCGTGAAATCCGTTATCGACCTATCGGTTTGAAATTGCTACCGACAAAATTTACCTTACTAGATCTGCAATATCTCTACGAAGCAATCCTGGGGGTTAATCTAGATAAGGGGAATTTTAGGCGCAAGGTACTTAGATCAGGGTTGTTAGAACCCTGCGATGAAAAGCAAATCGGTGTCGCGCATCGCGCGGCAACGCTTTATAAATTAAACCAGCAAGCCTATGACGAATTGGTAGATAAGGGCTTCCCGGTACAATCACTCGTTTAAAAAAGGATTAAACATAATGAAAAATCTTTTGGCCACATTAACGTTGATAGCCGCTCCATGGGTTATGGCAATAGATAATATTGAAGAGTACGGCATGCTTTATGGCGTCGCCTACTACGATGAGTACATGCCAATAGAACGCTTGGATCAAGATTTTGCCATGATGCAGGACGCTGGAATCAATATGGTACGTATCGCAGAATCTACCTGGGCAACCATGGAGCCTGAGCCTGGTGTGTTTAATTTTAAACATATCGATCGTGTTTTGAATAAAGCCGCCGAGACAGGTATGCATGTCATTGTGGGTACTCCAACCTATGCTATTCCTGCATGGATGGCAAAAAATCATCCTGAGGTGATGGTAACCCGTAAAGATGGACAAGTTCCCTACGGTGCTCGACAAAGCATGGATATCACTAATAAGGATTACCGCCGCTATGCTGAGCGTGCGATAAATAAATTAATCGCCCACGTTGCGGATCATCCCAATGTGATTGGGTTTCAAGTGGATAACGAAACCAAACACTACGGTACCTCAGGTCCAAATGTGCAAGCTGCTTTCGTGCAATGGATGAAACAACGGTTTTCGTCTTTGGATGAATTAAACCGCGCGCTAGGCCTAAACTACTGGAGTAATCGTATCGGTCGCTGGGAGGATTTCCCTTCGGTTAACGGTACTATTAATGCGAGTATGGCTAGTCTTTTTGCCGAATTTCAGAGAAGTTTAGTGACGGATTTTCTGACTTGGCAGGTGGGTTTGGTTAATCAATACAAACGTGATGACCAATTCGTGATGCAAAATTTTGATTTTGAATGGCGTGGGTACTCTTATGGTATTCAGCCAGACGTAGACCATTTTGCAGCAGTTGAAGCGATGGATATTGCTGGTATTGATGTTTATCACCCTACCCAAGATTTTTTGACAGGCGCGGAAATTTCCTTTGCAGGTGATATGGCGCGATCGATGAAGAGAGGCGCAAACTACCTTGTGGTTGAAACCGAAGCACAGGGCTTTGCCGAGTGGACACCTTATCCAGGTCAATTGCGTTTACAGGCCTTCAGCAATGTCGCATCTGGGGCAAATATGGTGGCTTATTGGCCATGGCATTCAATTCATAATTCTGCTGAAACTTATTGGAAAGGCTTGTTATCCCACGATTATCAGCCTAATCCAACCTATAATGAAGCCAAAACAATTGGGGCTGACTTTGCACGTTTGAAAGATCGTTTAAAACGCACGCGACGTACGAATGATGTGGCCATGTTTTTCAGTAATGAGGCGTTAACTGCATTTGGTCAGTTTAGTTATGGTTGGGGCCATACTAAAAATTATAATGATGTATTACGGCCATTTTATGATGCCCTTTATCGCAACAACGTGGGTGTAGATTTTGTCGACGAATCGCGCTTAGACATGCTGTCTAATTACAAGGTTATCGTTGTGCCAGCACTCTACGCAGCGAGTGATAAGACACTCACTGCATTGAACCAATATGTCGAAAATGGTGGTCACATTATTTACACTTTTAAGTCTGGCTTTAGTGATGAAAATGTTCAGGTTAGGCAATCAATTCAACCTGGAGGAATTCGCGACGTGATCGGCGCGAGTTATAGCCAGTTCGTAAAACCTTTCAATGTTGGGTTGGCTGGCGATCCTTTTGAGGTTGGCGATAATAATACTGCCCACGATTGGATGGAGCTTCTAACGGCTGATAAGGCAAAAGTCATTGCTAAGTACGATCATCCTGTGTGGGGCGATTATGCGGCCATAACACGAAATAACTTTGGTAAGGGGGAGGCGACCTATATTGGCTTTATGCCAAGCCCTCCATTGATTGAAAAAATTCTCAACCAGGTTCTGCGTCGCGCGGGGGTGATAGGGTTAGAACAACTGATTAAGTTTCCGCTCATCGGTAAACATATGTGGGATGCCAATGGTGATCGTTTGCATTTCTATATGAACTATTCGATGTCTGAACAGCGTTTTACCTATCCTCATGCCAGTGGCAAGGAACTGTTTTCGGGCAAGTCTATCGAGCAAAGTAAGACCGTAACTCTAAAACCTTGGGATGTCATCGTTATTGCGGAGAACTAAGATGAATAAACTTATTAGCGCAGTTATTGGCTGTCTATTTATTGTTGAAAGTTCGGCGAGTGTCATAAAAGGTAGTATCGATACTACACAGCATGCAGATAAAATTGAACCTACCATCTATGGCCAGTTTACTGAGCATTTAGGATATGGTGTCTACGATGGTGTTTGGGTAGGAGAGAATTCAGAAATCCCAAATACACGCGGTATTCGCAACGATGTCGTGGCGGCACTTCGCGAGCTCAAGGTACCAGTTGTTCGCTGGCCTGGTGGCTGTTTTGCCGATGAATACCATTGGCAAGACGGTATCGGGCCTCGCGAGCAGCGTCCAGTAAGGAAAAATAATTGGTGGGGAGGTGTGGTCGAAACAAATGCCTTTGGAACCCATGAGTTTTTTGATTTTGCCGAACAAATTGGTGCTAAAACCTATCTGTCAGTGAATGTTGCCTCATCCAATCCCACCGAGATGCGAGAGTGGATAGAATATTTAACTTCTGACGAGCCTGATACCTTGGCTAATATGCGACGCGGTAATGGACGCGAAACCCCCTTTAGCTTGGATTACATCGGTATTGGTAATGAAAGTTGGGGGTGTGGCGGCGCTATGCGGCCTGAGTATTATTCAGATCTCTACCGTCGCTTTGCTGCTTTTTTACACCGCAATGGTCGTGGTTTTCATAATAATAACGACAATAAAGCGCTCGCTGTGGCGTCTGGTGCTAATAATTTAGACACCAATTGGACACATGTTGTGACAAGCAATGCGGGGTCAATGATGGATGCTATTTCGTTGCATTTCTATACATTGAATAATGGTGAGTGGCCTACCCGCAATGAGCTTACCGCTACCGATATTACACAAGAGTCTTGGAATGAAATCGTCTATCAAGCATCGCGCATGGATGATGTATTAAGTGCTCATGAAGCTGTGCTGGAGTTTAATGACCCTGACAATAAAATTGCCTTATATGTCGATGAATGGGGTACTTGGTATCGGCCTGAAATAGGTAATGAACCGTCATTTTTGTTCCAACAAAATACCTTGCGAGATGCTATTACGGCGTCTGTCACGCTCAATATATTCCATAAGCATACACGCCGAGTAAAGATGGCAAATATTGCTCAAACGGTTAATGTGCTTCAAGCTATGTTGCTTACAGATGGGGCCAAAATGGCAAAAACCCCGACCTATCATGTTTTTAAAATGTATTTGCCATTCCAAAATGCTTTGCCTGTCAAAATGGATTTAAAGTCACCTAGTCGTTCGCACAAAGAGGGTAACTTTGACCTTGTCAGTGGATCGGCTGCAATAAAAGATGACGGGACTTTGATGATAGCGTTAACCAATGCCGATTTTGGAAATGGCCATTCATTAAACATTAATCTTGGAAAAAACTACGCGATAAATAGTGCTAAAATTCTAACGCATCAACAAGCCAATGCTCATAATATACCTGGTGAAAACCCTACGCTTGAGCCCTTTGATTACAATGGTTTAGTTGTATTAAATGAGCAGCTTGAAGTTGATTTGCCTGCAAAATCAGTTTTGGTTCTGCAATTGGCGCCGCAATAACGTAAAATGAGTTTTTAATTTGGCTGGAGCCATTGTTGAGCACAATTTTTATCGAGAAACCGCTCCTGCTAGATGAGCTCGAAAATGCCTTTAGTCGCGCTCAACGTCGTGACCGCGACCAATGGGCGCTCTACGCAAGACCTATAGATGGCCGCTTGGATGTTTTGCACGATTATCAAAATCGTGAAGGGTTGGTTCGTATTATTGGCTGTTGGGGGTTGATGTTAGTCGCTGACCAAGATGGTCATTAC
Organism: Pseudomonadales bacterium; assembly: GCA_023255355.1. GTDB lineage: Bacteria > Pseudomonadota > Gammaproteobacteria > Pseudomonadales > JAHEIH01 > JAHEIH01. Next base: position 4,227 of record JALRIU010000063.1, read on the forward strand.
GCTGATCATCCAGATTTTGACCCCTTTGGCGCCGCTGAGCTCGTTGTTTTGAAGCCTGAACTTATTTTGCCCACCACCATTGATGGTGAAGATGGTGCTTATGCATCATGGATGGTGCGCTATATTGATTAATCGTTGAGCCAATCTTGATCTACTTTCGTACAAAGGTGGAGAGGAGATAAGTCATGGAAAAACTTTATTACAACGACCTGTTAAAGCAGAAAAATATCTCTAAGCTCATTGTTGAGTCATATGATCAATGCTTGTATCAATGTTTTTGGGTCGATGGTGATCGAGAAAAATTAATTTGGTGGGAAAACAATAAGCCGATGGCGACGTTTAGTTTGACGGAAATGCGTAAGAAGCTATTCGCGTTAAACCCGGCTGAAGTCTTTCTTCGTCAAAACAGTGCCTACGACGAAATGGTTGGGCAGCCCGTGGGCAGCGGCAATACGATGTTGGTGCCACTCGCTATCGATAGTGTCTGTTTTTAAGCTTCAGTTCATCTAAAAACTATTGCAAATTCTTTGAAAAACGACAAAATGCAAACCTCTATTTGAGGATGTCCTATGATCGAAAAAGCCATTGAACGTTTAATGTATGCATCGCGCTGGTTGCTAGCCCCCATTTATCTTGGTTTAAGTTTTACCTTGGTTGCATTAGGCATTAAATTTTTCCAAGAAGTGTTTCATTTGTTGCCGCTTATTTTTGCCATGACAGAGGCAGAAATAATTCTTGTGGTTCTCTCTTTGATTGATATTGCCTTAGTGTCAGGGTTAATCGTTATGGTGATGTTTTCATCGTATGAAAACTTTGTTAGTCGACTTGATCTTAACGACAGTGCTGAAAAACTGTCTTGGTTAGGAACCTTAGATACTAACTCGCTAAAAAATAAGGTTGCAGCATCAATCGTTGCCATCTCTTCAATTCATTTGTTAAAGATTTTTATGAATGCAAACAATGTCGACGATTCTAAATTGCTCTGGTATGTCATTATCCATATGACTTTCGTGATATCTGCTGTTGCCATGGGGCTTTTGGACAAGGCCACTAAAAAAGACAAACATTGAGTGAAGCTTAATTAAGCACTTGTTAAAAGCAGCCGCTCCACTCAAACAACTGCACGATTCTAGTGATAATCACTTTAGACTTAGTTCTGCAGGTAAGCTTTTGCGCTTGGTAAATGGAGCTCCTAGCTATTATTGAATAGCCCAATAATGTAGGAGCCAAATTTATATAGAGATTACTTCATGATCAATCGATCAGGAATTTCAACTATGCCATAAGCTTTGGTTTTTTCTTGCCAAGCATCAAGCAGGCGTTGATAAATTTCTGGATGCTGGGTTTTGACATCGGTACTTTCAGTCGGATCATCAAGTAAGTTATATAAAGCGAAGCTATTTTCACTAAATGAATCGGTGCTGTGCAATTTCCAGTTGCCTTGACGGACAAGTGCGTCGTTGTTGTGATCAAGCACGGTAATGTAATCATCGTTATGCACTGTGTCGGCACTACCAGCAAGGACGTCAGTGATAGAGCTACCTAGTAATGGCGCTTTACCAGCAGGATATGCTGCTCCAGCCAATCGATAAAATGTGGGCGCTAAATCCATGACAGTTAGGTAGGCATGGCTGATGTCTGGATGCGCTTTAACAGCTGCGCCGGAAATGATAAGTGGCGCTCTTACACCACCTTCGGTGGTTTTGGTTTTGTAGTATTTGAACGGTGCGCTACCTGCCTCTGCCCACGCAACACCATAGCTTACAAAACTATTCGCTTTACCAAGATCTTCAAATACGTTGTTGTCGTATTTTGATCGCACTGACTTAACAAAAGGACCTCGATTATAGAGATCCGAGGGCGCTGCGCCGTTGTCGCTCATGAAGACTACTAAGGTATTGTCTAGCTTTCCGATTTGTTTGAGATGGGCGAGAAGGCGACCAATGTTGTCATCAAGGTTAGACACCATAGCCGCATACAATTCCATTTTGCGAGATTCTATTTTCTGCTCCTCAGAAGACAGATCTGCCCATGGCACGACGCTTGGGTCAAGTTCTGGTAATCCTTGTTCTTGACTTATAAGTCCAGCTTGTTTGAGATTGTTGAGGTTTTCTATTCTAAGTGCCTCATAACCCTCATCATAGGCACCTTTATAACGATCTAATTCGGCATCAGGTACTTGCAGTGGCCAATGTGGACTGGTGTAAGCAGCATAAATAAAAAAAGGTTGGTCGCTTGTTTTATCGGTGTTAAGAAACTCGATCAACTTGTCCGTATAAAAATTTGTCGAATAGGCGCCTTCAGGCCAATCAGCTAAATGATCGTCTTCAAAGTATTTACTCGGGTAAGGCATAAAGCCTCGGCCATCAAAGTGATTGCCACCGCCATCATCCAGCGCGAAAGAGCGCTCAAAGCCTGCCTGATAAGGATTATTACTTAGGTCAGAACCTAAATGCCATTTGCCAACCATATAGGTGTGATAGCCAGCACTTTTCATGACATTGGGCATGGTAGCTATACGGTCAGACAATTCGTGTTCAAAACCTGGTGTGCCATCAAGTTTTGTATTGGGTAGTTGACTACCCATCCCTGCGACGTGGTTATTGTTACCACTTAATAGCATGGCGCGCGTTGGGGCACACATGGGGGCAGTGTGAAACTGGGAGAATAAAACACCTTGTTGAGCGAGCGTATCTAGATGAGGTGTTTGAATGCGGCTACCGTGCACACCTAAATCAGCATAGCCTAGGTCATCTGCAACAATTAATAAAATATTGGGACGTTCCTCGGTCTTACTGCATCCGGTAATAATAAATAAACTTAAACAGGTGGTTAGAAGGGATTTAATAGTCATAAGCTTTCTCAGGCCATGTTGTTTTCGCTATCTAATTTTTTAATTTTCTTGTGTTCATCTTCAGCGACACCGTTTTTCCAATAACTTGAAACGTAGATGTCTTGTTTGGCAACGTGGCGTTCTTGTTTGAAGTAGTGGCGCATGGCTCGCATACCTTCAAATTCGCACGCACCCCAAACCGCGACTCTGCCATTTAGCCATTGTGTTGTCTCGATAGCCGTGATTAATGCCTTGGTATCACCAATTGGAGCGACCACCCATTGGATGTTGATACCTTTTGGTGACTCTAAGTCTTGTGCATCATCGGGTGATTCGATTTGAATGACAGCATGTCCACGAGCGTCTGTTGGTAGTTGCTCTAAATTAACACTTATCGCCGGGAGTGCAGTCATATCACCCGCTAAAAAGAACCAGTCAGCGTCTTGGTTGATCATTTGTCCTTTACCAGGCCCGCCAATATGACATTGATCACCAATCTGAGCGTGATTAGCCCAGGCCGATGCAACACCGCTGTCGCCGTGTAATACAAAATCGACATCAAAACTTTCTGCGCGTTGTTGTCTTATGGTATAGGTTCGAACACTTTGTTGATCACTATCTGGCTGGAAAACCAGTTTGATATAGCTGCCTGCAACATTTTGTGGAAAGTCTGAGTATTCATCACCAGCAAACGTGATGCGCCGCATGTGAGGTGTAATATCTTTAATCTGGATGATCTCAAGGCACCGGCGTTGCCGTTTATTCATGGTAATCAAACCTTTCTTGTGCAATTTTAATAATCGTTTTGCGGAGCCATTGAACAGCGGGATCGCGATCGCGGTATTTATGCCATTGAATACCCCATACTACCTTAGGAAGGTCATAGGGCATTGTGGCTAATTTAACTGGATGATATTGCGTCCATAATTCAGCTAAGTGTCGATAAACTGTGCTGATTCGTTGTGTGCCTTCAATGTAACGAGGGATGGAGCCAAATGTGGAAGTGATGATTTCTATATTTGGTTCTACATTATACATGTCGCGCAGCATGACTTGGTCTTGACTAGGGGCGCGGTTACTTCCAAATCTGACACCTACATGCCCCAAGGCTTGGTATTCATCCTCAGTAATAAATCCCTTTTGAATGACAGGATTTTGCTCCCAGCCAACGCAAACAAAATCTTCGTTGTAGACTTTTTGTTGTGGGTGATCTTTAGATAATACATGTAATGGCATGATAAGAAAGTCGACCTCTCCTTGTTCTAATGACTCCCAGGGAGAATTAAACGGAGCTAAAAATTCAAGCTTCATTTTGGGGGCAACAGTGGCTAAATGCTTGGCAACATGGGTAGTCAATGTCGAAGCAGTGTAATCACTTACCAAAAACTTAAACGTTCGTTCGCATTCGCTCGGTGCAAATTCTACACCGCGCTCAACCGTTGCTTGTATTTGCATCAGAATATTGTGCACAGGAGCAGCTAAACTTTCGCCCAATGGCGTTGGGCGCATTTGTGAGCCTACCCGCACCAATAACTCATCATCAAAATATTCACGCAGACGAGCTAGAGCGCCACTGGTAGCTGGTTGGCTAAGGTGGATGCGATCTGCTGCCCTTGTTATGCTTTGTTCTGTGAGCAGAGCGTCCAGTGCGACCAGTAAATTAAGATCAAGGCGATTAAGTCTCATGGTTTAAGTCTCATTAATTCCCATCAGTGATTAATGTACCACCATCGACTACGATTGTCTGTCCAGTGATGAAGCCACCCGCAGCAGATGCTAGCATTGTCACCAGACCAGAAATTTCTTCGGGCTGGCCCATTCTGCGAAGGGGCGTTAAAGATAGTCGCCGTTCCATGAACGTTGGATTAGTTTTTAAGTGTGCAGAGAAAGGAGTTTCAATTAATCCTGGTGCCACAGCATTGACCCGAATATTAGCTGGGCCAAGTTCGACAGCGAGGTTACGGGCAAGTTGTGATAAACCGGCTTTAGCAATGCCATAAAGACCGATGGCTCGATTGCCTCTCAGCCCAGCAATACTAGCGATATAGGTGATGTTGCCACCGCCTTTTTGGCGCATGCTCGCGGCGACTAATTGGCTGAGCCACAGTGCAGAGCGAAGATTTACGTCGAGTAACGAGTCCCATGCATCGTCGGCAACATCAAGTAAATTACCGACATGTCCTTCCATGCCACCACAGCAAACTAAGCTATCAATATGTCCACGCCAGGCAATAGCTTTTTCAAATAATGTCTCTAATGACGCTTTTTCGGCGAGGTTAGCAGTCAAAGCTATGGCCTGTCCGCCATTTTCTGTAATGCTATCTGCGACTGCTTGGCAGCCTTCAGCACGTAAATCACTCAATATTACCGCAGCACCTTGATCGGCATAGGTGTTTGCAATGGCTTGACCTATGCCGCCAGCGGCGCCTGTAACTAGTGCAACTTTGCCGCTGAGTGAAAAAAGATTATTTGGCATCGCTTTAGATGGGGGCCATCAACGCTGACATAGATAATGCCATGACCTGGCCATGCTCGTCGGGTGAGCCGCCATGCATCTCGATATCACCTAACCGCTTGGAGTTGTTGACTACCATACTGCAGCGCGGCCAACGTCGGTTTTGAAAACGCTCTAAGGCGGCGGTTAGATCGCCACCTTTTAATAATTCCTCTGCCAAAACCAAGGCGTCTTCATGGCCCATGCCCGCACCTGAAGCGAGGTGTGGAGTAGTGGCGTGCACGACGTCACCGGTGAGCACTAAACGACCTTTGTACCATGGACGCTCCATCAAGTGACCTTCTAGGGGGCGGTACAAAATCTGGCTGTTTTCATTCAGATGTTCACGAACTTTAACCATTAAATCGGCTGTGAATGGCTCGAGTAAGCCTTTTAGCATGGGTAATAATTGTTCTTCTGGAATAATTGATTTCTCTGGATCACCATGAGTGTAGTGCAAGTACATTTCATCATCGGATACAGGTGTAAAGCCCGCCTTGCCCTTATTGCTCAAAAACATGGTTGGGCCTTCAGTACCAAAGCGAGGCACTACAGCCCGGAACACACCTTGGCCGGTATAGGTAGGTGTGGCTGCACCGGGGAAATATTTTTTACGCACAGACGAATAAACACCGTCAGCGGCGACAACCAAGTCATAGGTTTTAGATGAACCATCGGTAAACTTGACAGTAATGTCGTTGGCACCATCAACGATTTCCTCAAAGGTCACTCCCAGCTTTACGTTGGTCCCGGCGGCCTTTGTTGCATCGCCTAAAATTTTCGCAAGTGTGGGGCGCATAATGCCACCACCGCCTACTACGGTAGACATAGGTACGGGAGGCGTCGGGATTTTCTTTAACAATATGCCGTTGCCGGTATACATTTCAACGCCAAGCGTAATGGCACCGTGTTG
>JALRIU010000112.1 GCA_023255355.1 Pseudomonadales bacterium
AGCCGCCACTGGTCGCACCAACGCCCTCGATCTTACCCGTCGAAGCCACGGTAATATCCGAAGTCACCGACCCATCCAGATCAAACGACCCCGCCGAAACCGTCGTCGCGCCGGTGTAGGTATTGGTTCCCGTCACCCGCAACGTGCCCGCCCCGGTTTTGGTCAGCGCGCCGGTGCCAGAGACGACACCTGCAAGGGTCAAGCTGGTGGCAGATGCTGCGCTTACCGTGCCATTGCTGGACCCGAGCGTTACAGCACGACTGCTGGTGATATCGGCGGTGGTGGAAAGCGCACCGCCGTTCAACTCGATTCCGCCCGAGGTCGCCCCCAAGGCCGCATCAGATGCAATTTCCAAAGTACCAGCCGAAATGACAGTGCCACCCGAATAGCTGTTCGAAGTGTTGGAAAGGATCAGCGTTCCCGCACCGACCTTTTCAAGCTTGCCTGCAGAGCTTCCGTCATCGACAAATAGCGAGCCAACTGCATGGGAATTTCCGGTCGCCACATTCAATTGGGCATTACCAACGCCAGATTTGATTGCAAAGCTTGCAACCGAAGCGGCAGCAACATCTTGGTCGATAATCAACTCACCGCCATCGAACACACTGTTCAAGGTCGATCCACCCGCATCGATCAGGTTCGAAATCACATCACCTGCAGCGTTAATATCACGTGGCGCGGAGCTGCCGCCGCCGGTCTGCTGCTGAACCTGGCTTGAAGACACAACACTGCTTTGCGTCAACGGGCCTGCGCCGGTGCCGTCGATCGTGCCTGCACTGGTATAGAGCCGGTAACCCGAGAGTGCAAACTCACCAGCGAGCGACTCGACAGACTAGTTAAAGGCTACGTCAGACGAGGTGTAGCTTACCTGCTGACCGGTATGTGTTGGCAAAGCCGTCACAGATGCAATACTTGCCCCCGACACATATGCATCACTTGTGGCGCCACAAAAATCATAGGCGCAAGTCGATGCGGCATCATAGGCGATGGTGTAAACATAAGTCTGACCCACCAAAGGCAGCGTCACCCGCATCACGTCGCCAGCAGACCAAGCCCACCAAGCAGTGCCCGACGCGCCACTGGGAGCTGAGGTGCCATAGGAGGTCGGATCGGCGAAGTTGAAAGTCAAATCGCCGCTAGCGGATCCGAATGAGCCTTCATGCCCGTATTGATTGATCACAATCCCCTGACCCGACTGGATCCATGTTGGAGTGTTAGAGCTTGCCTGCGTAAACAGGTGCCCAGCATTGCCGACTGTGGGAATGGAAAGTGCCACAACCACCAAGTCAAATAATACATTACGATTGCGGCCTATAAGCATTAGCAAATCCCATCACATCAAAGGTTTGTCGTCACGTCAAAGTTACTGACTTCAATCATGAAGAAAATAACATCGCAATTAACTAAATCTGGACATCGAGTTACAGAAGGATCTAGGAATATGTCAAAAGGTATTATTAAATATACGTAAGAATATAGTAAATTTTTACTTTAAGATAGATCTGCAAGGTTTACTGCTTTAAAAGCAGCGCCGCCATGCGACCGCGACGTTACAACCTCCGGATGTGTGCAGCCAGATCAAGCTTTCGTTTGGACTGGTCATTCACTATGGTTGTCTGATATTAAGAAGGTTAAAACAGGTGCATCAGCAATTGTTCCGAAACCAGAAAGAGCTATCTTGGCGATCCGGCTTAAGTTTAGACCGACGCACAGCCCTTCAGCTGATGTTGGGTATACCCGCGCTCATTTTTGGGGCATCTGCCGGTAACGCCACCTCTGGCGCAGCACCTCTTGACCCAAAAGCGTTTGCAATCTTGGGTAATTTCTTAGATATCCTGTTGCCGAAAACCGAGGAGAGCCCTTCCGCTTCAGAGATAAATCTTGCGTCAAGGATTATCGATTTATCACGCAACGTTCCGAATTATCCATCCCTTTTAGAAAGTGGCTTAAATTGGATTTCTGAAACATCGCAGCTATCCTTTCAAAGCGAATTTCTAACCTTGCACGACGAGAAAAAAGAGGCTGTCGTTACTGCAGCCTTTGCTCAGGCAGACCAGACATTGCCTCGCGTATTCGCAAAAAGGCTTCGTGATGATGCAATGGCAATTTTTTATAGCCACCCAGCATCTTGGCCCGCATTGGGCTTTGAAGGTCCAATTCAACCATCAGGCTTTCTTGATTTTGAAAAGGCACCAGTGTCGTGAGCAATGTGATCATTATAGGATCCGGGGCGGGCGGGGGTGCAGCAGCTTGGCGCCTGACATCTAAGGGGTTAAAGGTCCAAATACTTGAGGCGGGCCCAAGCTTCGATCCTCTGACAGATTACAAGCAAGATAATTCAGATTGGGAAACGCCTTTTCCAGTAAAAGAGGGTAGCCAAGGCGGATATATAGTTGCACCGCTCCAGCCTTTAACAGAAGAAACACAAGATATTCGGTCATGGTCATTCATGAACGGTAAATATGTTCCAGGTGCATTTAGGACATCTTTTGGTTATCATCATGTGCGGGGATTTGGCGGAAGTTCCTTGCACTTTACCGGCGAGGCTCATCGTCTTAATCCAAAAAGCATGTCACTACAAAGTGATTATGGTGTTGGTGCAGATTGGCCGTTTAAATACGAAGATCTAGAATATTATTGGCGAATTGCCGAAAAAATTTCTGGGGTCTGTGGGCCCTCAACGGAACAAAGAAGCCCTAAAAATGATCGGGTCCTCGGCACCCCGCATCCGATAAGCTATGCAAGCCAAGCACTTGCTGCTGGCGCAAGAAAGCTTGGACTGACGGTAACAGAAAACTCTCTCGCTGTAAATTCAACCCCTCAGGATGATCGCGCTGATTGCAATTATTGCGGAGGATGCTTGCGCGGTTGTCAGCGCGGCGATAAAGGCAGTATTGATGTGACTTACCTACGCCGTGCAATGCAGACTGGAAATTTAACAGTTACATCTAGCACAGAGGTACTTAAGATTATCACAAACGCCAATCGAATAACGGGAGTTCTTGCTGCTGTCGATGGGGTGTTAAAAGTCATTGAGGCGGATTTAGTTATTTTATCTGCTGGATCTATTTTCAGCCCTCAGATTTTGTTAAATTCAGAATCCGTACATTCTCCCGAAGGCCTATGCAATGATAGTGACCAGGTCGGAAAGAATCTGATGGAAACTCTACTCGCCACATCTACTGCTTTGCATCCTGACAAGTTGGGTAGTCATAGAGGCCTTCCAGTTGATTGGATCAGCTGGGATTTTAATGATCCAATTAGTATTCCAAACGTGATTGGGGGCTGCAGATTCAGCCCTTCGATGGCAGAAAGTGATGTCGTCGGTCCTATTGCCTATGCCACAAGAATTGTCGATGGCTGGGGCAAAGATCACAAGCGAAATATGCAAGAAGCTTTTGGTCGCATTCTATCGATTTCTGGAATTGGGGAGTCCTTGCCAAATTCAAAAACCTTTGTTGACTTGGCGTCAGAAACTAATTCTCACGGCCTCCCTCTGCCAAGAATAAACTCTTATATTGACGAAATGGCGACAGACAGATTGCGCTTTATGATGACAACCTGCCGCAATATTCTTGCAGCTGCGGGGTGTGCTGCGCCAATTGAAGAATTCAGCTCCATCGACGCGTTCTCATCTACTCATATATTTGGAACCTGCAGAATGGGCAATGTAACCGAGGAATGCGTTGTCAACAGCTACGGACAAAGTTTTCGCTGGCCAAATCTTTACATTGCCGATGCAAGTGTTTTTCCTTCTAGCGGAGGAGGAGAATCTCCTGGACTTACAGTGCAGGCATTAGCCATTCGCTCTGCTGACCATATTTTGCGCAATAAAGGTGTTCAATGACCGTTTCACGCCATTTCCCAAAATTCGGCTTGGGTCCAAACAGCATCTTTTCGCCAAATATTGATTTTATTTTTACGTCTGGCCTCTCCATTTTAACTATGACCTTCATAGTGATTTTTCATTTTTATAATCCTAATTTTGGGAATTCTTCAGCAGATAATATCTTGCCAAATATATTAATTCTTCAGGCCCTGATAAATTGGCCTCACTTTATTGTTTCTTATCGACTTCTTTACGGTAAAAGACAAAATTTTATTGATTTTCCGATGGCAACGATTGTGGTCCCTTCACTATTGATAATATTTTGCGTTTGTTCAGCAATGCCATATTTCGGTGGCAATGGCCTACTCTCTCTGAACGTTAAGGCATCATATTTCTTATGGCTGTTTTCTTCACTTTATTTGGCATGGCATTATGTAGGACAAACTTGGGGGGTGATGGTGATATACTCGGGGCTGAGCAATGCGCAGTTTAAAAGTCACGAAAAAATTCTTATTCGTGGCGGATTATATAGTTTAATTTTATGGCATGTCGTGTGGGGTATTCAAACACTACCAGAAATGCCAATTCTAGCACTATTTCAAAACTCAAGTACTCAATTAACCATTAACATTCTTTGTCTTGCTGCGTTTTTAATTGGAATATTTACTTTTATCCTCAAGTCAATGAAGTCAAAAATCGATGTCAGGGTGTTCGGGGCCTGGGTAGTAATTTACCTTTGGTATCTTGTGTTATTTATAATGCCGGCAGCATTTGTCTTTGTACAACTTTCACACGCGCTTCAATATTTAATTTTCCCCGCCAGAATTGAAGTTAATCGCAACAATTCCAATACTCATCATGCGAAAACGGCAAAGCTCCGCTTATTTTTTGTTTACATAATTTCGATCGCAATAGGTCTAATTGTCTTTTACATGCCTGAATTTTTATTTCCAGAGCACAGCGCCAATCCAACCCTGCCAGCGTTGCTTGCAATCGCAATAAATATTCATCACTATTATACAGACAGTGCAATTTGGAAGAGCCGCAAAGACGGGATAAAGAAAGATCTCTTCACACATATTAATCTAAAATAAATTATTATCATTAGAAAATGGCAAGCTCCAAATCATTTTTCAAAAATCGACTCAAATCATTAAATGTCATCCATACTTTTTAATAAAACGTAGGATGCGGCTTACTTTTCAACATAGTCTATGAAAAAATATCTAACCAATCTCTTAGCGCAGATAAATGCCAGTTGGGCCTTGACCATCTGACCAAATCACGTTGTACAGCGATGTTATTTCAGCGTAGCAACCACCTTTTCCTTGCTTCGTGGTCTTGCATTGAGGTTGACAATAACGCCTTTGAACCCTGGGGCCGTAACCTCCATCTGTGGCAGTGTATGCCAACAGATAATTCGGCATCAGGATCAGATCTAAAATTTGCTATTTTGTTGCCGCCCAAGTTTTGCGGTTATATTAGACATCGGCAAATGCCAGCTTCACAAAATCGATGGTTGGATAAGAGGCGTGATGCCAAAGTAATCGCGATCATTTGATTTCGTCCCCCGTTTGAGGCGTAGATCAGCTCATTCGGAGTATTGTGCCAGGAATTTTCTACCACCTTCGCGTCAGCCCCCAAAGATGCGCCGTTTCGGGCGTCGTCAGACTATTTCCCGGGGGTGATACTTATGAAGAAGATTAAATGGCTCAGCTACCCGTCCTCGTTCCTTATGCGACCATCACAAATGCTCTGCCTGCAGCAGCGCCTGGTGACACGATTGTTTTAGCAGCGGGGTACTGCCCTGAAGCCCTTGTGGTATCGCTTAACAACATCACATTGACCGGGCCTGCCAGCGTTCATGGCATAGCGGTGTTTATCGCGGCCAGTTGACCTGCCCCCTGCGAAATCTCTCACCGTGATTTAGAGTCTGCGCCATCTCTGAAGGGGCAGACACATGCGAAGAGCCGTTTCACCGAGGCGCAGATAATCGGGATGATCAAGGAGCAGGAGGCCGGAATGCCGACGGCGGAGGTGTGCCGCAGACACGGCCTGAGCACGGCGACGTTTTACAAGCTGAAGGCCAAGTATGGCGGGATGGACCTGTCTGACGCCAATCGACTGAAGCAGATCGAGGCCGAGAACGCGAAGCTCAAGCGCCTGGTTGCAGACGTCATGCTGGACAATATT
>JALRIU010000179.1 GCA_023255355.1 Pseudomonadales bacterium
GCCCGCATCGCCGTCTTAGCTTCCGCGGGAACATCCAAGTTATCAATGAAATTGTTTAGAATTTCAGTGGTGATAGCTTGGCCACGAGTCAATGCTTTTAGTTTTTCATAGGGCTCTTCGACATTATAGCGACGCATGATGGTCTGTATCGGCTCGGCCAAAACTTCCATACTGTTGTCTAGATCAGCAAGGATGCGAGTAGGGTTGATTTCAAGTTTTGAAAGACCCTTCATGGTTGCTTGATAGGCAATCAAACTATACCCGAAGCCGACACCCATATTACGCAATACTGTTGAATCGGTAAGATCTCGCTGCCAGCGAGATACAGGCAGTTTGCTCGCCATATGTTGCATGACTGCATTCGCGAGACCAAGGTTACCCTCTGAATTTTCAAAATCAATCGGGTTGACTTTGTGAGGCATAGTTGATGAGCCAACTTCGCCAGCGATTGTTTTTTGCTTGAAGTAACCGAGTGAAATATAACCCCAGATGTCGCGATCAAGATCGATCAAAATCGTATTAAATCGGGCAACGGCGTCAAACATTTCAGCGATATAGTCATGTGGCTCGATTTGAGTGGTGTATGGATTCCATGTCAGACCAAGTGACGTTACAAAGGCTTCGGCATTGGCTTGCCAGTCAACGTCAGGATAGGCTGAAAAATGTGCATTGTAGTTACCCACTGCACCATTGATTTTACCGAGTAATTCGACAGCTTCAAATTGTGCAACTTGACGACGCAAGCGAGCCACGACATTGGCTAGTTCTTTGCCCATTGTGGTTGGGCTGGCAGTTTGGCCATGTGTGCGGGATAGCATAGATTGCTCGGCGAATTGATGAGCTAAATCGGCCAAACGATCAATAATTTTGTTCATGTAAGGCAGCACGACCTGCTCGCGACCGGCTTTAAGCATCAAGGCATGTGATAAATTGTTTATGTCTTCTGAGGTGCAAGCGAAGTGGACAAATTCGTTAATAGCTTTGAGTTCGGCATTGCTACCAAATTTTTCTTTAATCAGGTATTCAACGGCCTTAACATCATGGTTTGTAGTAGCTTCTATCTCTTTAACGCGCCAAGCATCTTGTTCGCTAAAATTTTCAACAATGCTATCAAGGATAGCGTTTGCTTCCGAAGAGAAAGGACCAACTTCACTGATACCAGAGTGTTCTGCAAGGCGCTGTAACCAACGAATCTCAACGGTGACGCGATATTTAATCAGGCCATATTCACTGAAAATTGAGCGAAGATCCGCTGTTTTGCTACCGTAGCGGCCATCAAGGGGAGATACTGCAGAAAGTTCAGATAATTGCATGACAAACAAACTCTTATGGTGCGTTAAAAAAGGCGCGCATTTTACCACAAAGTCTCCCTAAGTGGCAGTTTGGCAAGCAAATAATTGATGGTTAGTTACTAGTCGAGAGTCGAGAGTCGAGAGTCGCGAGTTTCTAGTTGCTAGTCTCGAGTCGCGAGTTTCAAGTGGTTAGTCGCTTGTCGTTAACCTCTACCGCGCAATAACTGCTCTGCAGCTTTGATGAGTGAGCCTTTGCCGATTAAAAGATGCCAGCGTCGGCCACCAAGTTGTCGCCATAACATGGCGGAACGCACCGAGCACAGTAATAAGCAGCGAATATGTTGGGCAATATCATTACGCTGTAATAGTGCAACCTGTCCTGACACTTTGATTCTAAATTTAAGCGTACTGAGCGTGTCTTGATAAATGCCAGCGATAGCGCGATAGATTGGATTTTCATCGTTGTAGATGTCGCGATGATTAGCAACATGTTCTAAGCGGCTGCCAAGAATACTGAGCATATCCTGATTACTAGACAAGGCCTTATTCAAAATGATGGTATTCATGGCTAAACTGGCGATATTGCCCATGTTATTTGCATTTTGTCCCCGTAATAAGTCTAGTAAAAGAGTAAGGCCAGGGCGCAATTCTTGTACTGAACCATAAACACTGGTGGTATCTGGAGCATCGAACACGAATAAGCTATCGATGAGTGGTTTTTCCCAATTCTTCTCTGTATTGCCGAGGGTGGCTAGCATTTCAACACAACGACTAGCCTGTAAAAGCCCTGCTAAGGCTAGTGCTTGCTCTTGTTTGCTGTGATTCATATTGAGGCTTCCGTCGTTTCTATAACGCCACCGCCAAGGCATACATCAGCTACATAAAAAACCACCGATTGGCCCGGTGTCACCGCTCTTTGAGATTGATCAAAAGTGACTCTGTAACCGTCTCCTTCAGTGCTTATAAGGCATAATTGGTCGGGTTGCCGGTAGCGAGTTTTAGCAACACACTTGAGTGGAAGCTCAGGCGCCACACCTGCTACCCAGTGAACCTCTTTGGTATATAGTGATTGGCTAAAAAGCCGTGGGTGATTATTTCCTTGAGCAACGACTAATTGATTGTTTGCCACATCCTTATCAACGACATACCAGGGTGATTCGTCTGCTCCAGCAACACCGCCAATGCCTAATCCTTGTCTTTGGCCAAGCGTGTGAAACATTAACCCATTGTGTTGGCCAATGACATTTCCCTCTGTGGTTACTATATCCCCTGGTTTGGCAGGAACGTATTGTTGCAGAAAATCGCTAAAGCGTCGCTCGCCAATAAAGCATATGCCTGTACTATCTTTTTTACTTTTAGTGGCTAGATCATATTTTGCGGCGATTTCTCTAACCTTTGGTTTTTCAAGTTTACCGAGAGGAAACAGTGTCTTGGCCAATTGTTCATGCCCCACGGCATGCAAAAAATAACTTTGATCCTTGTTGTTATCTAGGCCTTTCTCTAAGGTCGCTTTGCCGTCCTTATCGATACCACGACAAGCATAGTGTCCAGTAGCAATCAGGTCAGCACCAAGTTCGATTGCCCAGTCTAAAAAGGCTTTAAATTTTATTTCACGGTTACAAAGTATGTCTGGGTTGGGGGTGCGATATGCCTTATATTCTTCTAAGAAGTGCTCGAATACATTGTCCCAATATTCAGCGGCAAAGTTTGCCGTATGCAAGTGAATGCCAATTTTATCGCATACTGCCTGAGCGTCTTGCAAGTCTCTTATGGCTGTACAGTACTCAGTACCATCGTCCTCATCCCAATTTTTCATGAAGAGGCCTTCTACCTTATAGCCCTGTTCTTTAAGCAGTAAGGCTGTAACCGAAGAGTCAACGCCGCCGGACATTCCGACAATAACTTTTGTTTCTGTAATGGGTTTAGCCGAGTTCATTAGTAACAAACGCTCAGTGGTAATGGTTGTTGGGCGAGGAAATGTTCGATGGTTTTCTGCACGATGGGGCTGCGCAGACGTTCGCATTGGCAGATTTCTTCATAGCTTAACCATGCTGTGCCAATAATACCCTCATCGAGTTGGGCATTTTCAACTTCAGCAATGATCTCACCAGCAAAGGTGTGGCGAACATATGTCACACCATTACTTGGGGCTGTGTAAAGTGTAACGCCTAAATAGCCCGTTATTTCTATATCAAAGCCTGTTTCTTCAAGGGTCTCGCGCCGAGCTGCTTCTATCAAGGACTCACCTTCGTCTAAGTGACCGGCGGGCTGATTGAAAACAGGTGTTGTGCCTGAGGCAAATTCTTCGACCAATAAAAACTTTCCCTGTTTTTCAATGACAGTCGCAACTGTGATATGTGGCATCCAGGTCATCGATGATTCCTTTTAAACGGTTTGCGTTGGCGAGTATTGGGGGTTGTTTGAGCTACTCGCTTAGGTAAGTTCACGATTATCTCACAGGATTGCCCCGGAGCTAAACCATCAAGTGTCCAATCGCCAATTTGATAGCGGATTAATCGCAGGGTAGGAAAACCAACAGCAGCAGTCATTCGTCTAACTTGCCGATTGCGTCCTTCGCTGATCGACAGTGAGAACCATGATGTCGGAATGTTGGCGCGTTGTCTTATCGGAGGGGTTCTCTCCCAAACAGTGGGTGGATCAATACGTTTGGCTTTTGCCGGTCTACTCATGCCATCTTTAAGAATGACACCGCTGCGTAGTTTAGCTATTGCACTTTCATCAATGTCGCCTTCGACTTGCACCCAGTAAGTTTTTTCTAGTTTGGCTTGGGGGTGGGCGATGCGGTGTTGCAATTGGCCATCATCGGTGAGAAGCAATAAACCCTCTGAATCATAGTCTAATCGACCTGCAGGATAGACCCCTTTATCGACGATATAGTCTGCCAATGTTGATTTGCCAGAGCTGTCGCTAAATTGACTAAGTACATTGAAAGGCTTGTTTAGAAGAATCAGTTTTGCCATTTACATACGAGCGCGTTTGTCTAAAATGTTGATGTTATACTACTGAGGCTATAAAGCGAACCCAAGCATTATGGGGTTAAATCCAATTATGGAGAAAAAAATCGATGGGTTACCAACATATCAAAGTACCTGCCAGTGGTGAAAAAATTACGGTTAATGCCGACTTTTCATTAAATGTCCCCAGTAATCCCATTATACCTTTCATCGAGGGAGATGGCATTGGTGTAGATATTAGCCCAGTAATGCTAAAAGTTGTTGATGCGGCGGTTGACAAGGCTTATGGCGGAACAAAAAAAATAAGTTGGATGGAAATCTATACTGGTGAGAAAGCCGCTGATCTTTATGGTGGCGATTGGTTTCCTGCTGAAACCCTCGATGCCATAAAAGAGTACTCGGTAGGTATTAAAGGTCCTTTAACAACCCCTGTGGGTGGTGGCTTTCGTTCCTTGAATGTCGCGCTTCGTCAAGAATTGGATCTATATACCTGCCTGCGTCCAGTACGTTGGTTCGATGGAGTTCCGTCGCCCCTTAAGGAGCCGGAAAAGACTAACATGGTCATCTTTCGTGAGAATTCCGAGGATATTTATGCGGGTATCGAATGGAAGGCCAATACCGATGAAGCCAAAAGGGTCATAAAATTTTTACAAGAGGAAATGGGTGTAACAAAGATCCGTTTTCCAGACATGTGTGGTATAGGCATAAAACCAGTTTCTAAAGAGGGTACCCAGCGTTTAGTGCGCAAGGCTATTCAATACACCATAGACCAAGATTTACCTTCAATGACGCTTGTTCATAAAGGCAATATCATGAAATTCACCGAAGGGTATTTTAAAGAGTGGGGTTATGAGTTAGCGCTCACCGAATTCAAGGGAGAATTACTAAATGGTGGGCCATGGGTTACTATTAAAAATCCTCATAACGGTAAGAATATTATTATCAAAGACGTTATTGCCGATGCAATGTTACAACAAATTTTATTACGTCCAGATGAATACAGCGTCATCGCAACCCTTAATCTAAATGGTGATTACCTATCAGATGCGCTGGCAGCACAAGTCGGTGGAATTGGTATTGCACCTGGTGCGAATCTTTCGGACACAATTGCTTTATTCGAGGCGACTCATGGTACTGCACCAAAGTATGCAGGATTGGATAAAGTAAACCCTGGTTCACTCATACTTTCGGCCGAAATGATGCTGCGACATATAGGGTGGAATGAAGCAGCTGATCTAATTATCAAAGGTATGGATGGTGCTATTCAGGCAAAAACCGTGACATATGATTTTGAACGCCTCATGGAGGGTGCGGCATTATTATCGTGTTCTGAATTCGGGGATGCGGTTATAGGAAAGATGTGAAGGGTTTTAGGTGCTAGTTGTTAGTCTCTAGTCTCTAGTCACTAGTCGCTCATCACTCAGTACTCAGCACTCAAACACAAACTTATCTCCTTTCCCTCTTTAAAATTTTTTTAAAATCCCCATACTAAAGAAAAACACGTCGTTGTTTGGATTATCTGCGTATACTAAGAATAACGGTTTTTTTTTGCCGCTTTTTGTGGCATCAGCTTTGCATAGATAGAGAGAGGCATGAACGAATTTTTTGATCCCATTCTTGCTAATAAGGATGACGAATCGCATGACAATGGTGGCTATGGCTTAGCGGTTGAAACATCAAAACCGCAATTAAAGGCCCCAAGTTTGTACAAGGTCGTTATGCACAATGATGACTACACTCCGATGGAGTTTGTTGTCCATGTTTTGGAGCATTTTTTTGGTATGGGGCGTGAGAAGGCGACTCAAATAATGCTCGCGGTTCATACTCAAGGTAAGGCGACGTGTGGCATATACACGCGTGATGTGGCCGAAACAAAGGCCTATATTGTAAGTGAGTATGCCCAAGAAAATGAGCACCCACTGGTCTGCGATATCGAAATTGCAGATTAATTTCGCATTGAGCGTTTAAAGAGGTTTATATGCTGAGTAAAAATTTAGAGTTGACCCTTAACCAAGCGTTTCGCTTGGCCCGCGAACGCCACCATGAATTTATGACTGTTGAACATCTGTTATTGGCGTTGCTAGATAATGATGAAGCAGGTGCTGTACTGCGTGCTTGTGGTGCAGATTTAGCCATATTAGTTGATGATTTAAGCGAGTTTTTAGAGGCGACAACACCGTTAATTCCTGAGGATCAACCGGAGCGTGAAACCCAGCCGACATTGGGTTTTCAGCGGGTGATTCAGCGTGCGGTTTTTCATGTTCAGTCCTCGGGTCGACAGGAGGTTACTGGTGCCAATGTTTTGGTCGCTCTGTTCAGTGAGCAAGAAAGCCAGGCCGTTTATTTCTTGAAGCAACAGCGAATTTCTAGAATTGATGTAGTTAATTATATTTCGCACGGTATTTCAAAAATTGAAGGTCAAGATGAGCAAGTCAATCCTCAAGTTGATAATGAAGACTCAGCTGCTGATAAACAGGAAGCGACACCCTTAGAAAGTTACGCTACAAACTTAAATAAAGAGGCTAGAAAAGGCAACATTGATCCCCTAATTGGTAGAGATGATGAGCTACTCCGTGTGACTCAGATTTTGTCGCGTCGCAGAAAGAATAATCCGCTTTTAGTTGGTGAAGCTGGCGTTGGTAAAACGGCAATTGCTGAAGGTTTGGCTAAAAAAATCGTCGATGGTGATGTGCCTGACGTGCTAGAAAATGCCGTGGTTTATTCATTGGATATGGGTGCATTATTAGCTGGGACAAAATATCGTGGCGATTTTGAAAAACGTCTTAAAGCACTGTTGGCTGATCTACAGAAACAGGCTAACTCAATTTTGTTTATCGATGAGATTCATACCATTATTGGCGCCGGAGCGGCATCCGGTGGTGTAATGGATGCCTCTAACTTGTTGAAGCCAATGCTGAGTTCTGGACAGCTCAGATGTGTAGGGTCAACAACTTTCCAAGAATATCGTGGTATTTTTGATAAGGATCGTGCATTGTCGCGTCGTTTTCAGAAGGTCGATGTTCTGGAGCCTTCTGTCGATGATACCTATAAGATCTTGAAAGGCCTTAAAGAGAGATTTGAAGAACACCATGATCTTCGTTACAACGATAAGGCGCTCAGAACCGCCGCTGAACTATCGGCACGCTATATTACTGACCGCTTTATGCCTGACAAGGCCATCGATGTTATTGATGAAGCTGGCGCTGCACAGCGTTTAGTCGCGCCAAGTAAGCGCAAAAAAGTTATTGGCCAGACTGAGATTGAAGCCGTCATTGCGCAAATCGCGCGCATCCCACCAAAAACGGTATCTCGCTCAGATAAGGATTCGTTATTGAATCTAGAGACCAATTTGCGTCGTGTAGTGTTTGGCCAAGATGCTGCAATTACCGCGTTGTCGACCGCCATTAAAATGTCACGTGCAGGCTTACAGCAAGGGCAAAAGCCGATTGGCTCTTTCCTATTTTCTGGCCCGACTGGCGTTGGCAAAACAGAGGTAAGTCGGCAGTTGGCAGAAATTCTAGGATTAGAACTTATCCGTTTTGATATGTCTGAATATATGGAACGTCACGCAGTCAGCCGTTTGATCGGCGCGCCGCCAGGTTATGTCGGTTTTGATCAAGGCGGTTTATTGACCGAAGCGATCACCAAGAAACCACATGCTGTATTAC
>JALRIU010000187.1 GCA_023255355.1 Pseudomonadales bacterium
TTTCCGATGTACCAACGTCACCTTTTGCAACTTATGTGTTTAAAACCCCAGCTTTTGAAACAAATCTCAGCAATCTCATTCGAGAAAACACACTCAATGACACGAATGATTATTATCTTTCTGCATCACAAGGGTCTATGACATTTAATGGGGTAACAAGTCAGCCGTTTGTCATTCCCATTCCTTATAGTATGCAGCAATCTTTATCACAAATCGGTATTGGTGATTTATCTTATCCAATGCAATTAGTTAAGGATGCTGCGACCCGCGCGGGTTATAGTACAGATAACAATGTGGTTGTCAGCCATTGGAATATGGCAGTCAAAGGCCCTGTCGCCGTGGGAGGGGGGAACAGCGTATGGCTGGTGCCACGTGTTAGTGATGCGGCTGTCTTGGCGCATGAGGCTGGGCACGCTCTGGATTTGGGCCACGCAAGTGCGTCATTTTGGGGGGGTACAATCGTTGAGTATGGTAACATTCTGGACAACATGGGGACTGCAGATGCTATAAATGGTGATTTTGGAGCTAGCATCAAATTAAATAGATTAGGTTGGATTGAAACTGAGGCCTATCTTAATAATCCTGGTTCTGGCGCATATCGGTTAAGTCCAATGGACCAAGAGAACCGGTTTATCGGTGACTACTATGGTATGTCCCAAAGTATTATTGCAGATGAGTTAGGTAGCAATCCTAGCTTTGCACTAGAGTATCGAACCTCAATGACCTACGACTATTGGGACAACGATCTCAGCCCCTTGAAAGATCAAGTACTTGTTTTGAGGAACAATGTACTAATTGATCGAATTAATGAGGGCAAACAAACTCAGGCAGATGCGGGTATTTTCGTAGGTGAAACCTGGCACATACCCGGAAGTGATGATTACTTCAGCGTTTTGGGCAAGGGCCAAAACAGCGAATATATTGATATAGTTTACATGAAAGGGCCATTCCCTGATAACATTGCACCGACGGCCGAAGTTTCTGCTTCTCGGACTAAAGTAGCCGCGGGTGATACTGTCACTTTTACTACCAATGCTTTTGACGACAATGGAGACGGCCTACTGTACTTTTGGCGATTTAGTGATGACGTTAGAGGTTATGGCGCTAGTTACACGCGTACGTTTTCTCAGACATCGCCAACCGACATTGAAGGGACCCTTACTGTATCGGACATGCGCGGTGGTACTGTAACGCATACTATCTCTGTACTTGCAGGTACAGACGTTAGTGATCATGACGTGCAGACAATTGGGGAAATTTCACGGATCACGGGTGCGATAAAACCAACGGTAGCAATTAATGCTCTAAATGCAGCATCGGTGGAGGGGGGTGAGCTGGGGCATTTTGTTTTGAAACGCGCTGGTACTGATTTTAACTCAGACCTCACTGTCAATTTGGTTTACTCGGGCGATGCGCAATATGGCGCCGATTATGCTGCGCCAACCTCTGTGACAATCTTAGCAGGACAGTCGCAAGCAAGCTTTGATCTAACGCCCGTTAATGACACTTCTGTTGAGCCCAGTGAGTCCATAACTGTCGCTATTGCCACTGATAGCAATTACGTAATCAGTAGCCAAAATATCTCTGCCAATCTCGAACTTCGGGACGATGATGCGCCCGTGGTGACAATCGAAGCGCTTGATGCTCAAGCAGTGGAAGGCAAAGACGACCGTGCCATGGTGGTCTTTCATCGCACAGGTCCAACAACTGACCCGTTGACGATCTATTACGGTTTGACGGGCGATGCTTACAACGGAGGTGATTACAACCGATTGGACGGCCAAATAACCTTTGTAGCAGGTGAAAAGACAGTCGCATTGCCAATAACTGCAATAGACGATGAAGTGGGTGAAGATACTGAGCAGCTTGTCATATATCTGACTGCATTTGACCAACAATATTCGGTTGGTTCGCAAAATTCAGCTGTTGTTAACTTGATCGATAACGGTGACAAGCCGGTCGTTAATTTGGTCAATGCAAAAGCTATTCAAAATGAGGGGACTACTGCGGTTTTGACCTTTGAAGTCATTGGTGGCGACGGATCTCAGTTGACAGTTCTTTATGGTGTGAGTGGCACCGCAAGTGCCGCGGATTACGAAACGCTAAGCGGAAACATCACGCTTCCAACTGGTGGTAGGCAAACGGCGACGTTGGAAATAGATTTGAGAAATGACGCGCTGGTTGAAGGTAATGAAATACTTCAAATCGATTTATTGGAAAGCGATAAGTATATAATCGGTACTCAAACCAGAGTTCAACAAGTCATTCGCGATGCTAATCAAAATTATGATTATGGCGAAGTAATTGTAAGCCCTTTCGCATTGACGTCAGGACAAAGTGTTGACGAGTCAAAGTCTCTAGGGGATCACGTATACGACATCGATGGAAATATTACGAATGCTAAAGTCGAAAACAATGACTCTGCCCTAAGGTTTTATGTAAGCCGGGCAGAGACCGGGGGCGGGGACGATCTAAAGGTCTTCTTTGCTTTGGGTGGGACTGCGACACCAGGCGTCGACTACATTGCGCGCGTTATAGATGGTGCTCCGATACGTCCGATTAGATCTGGGAATCCCACTGAAATTCTCAAAGAGTTTACTACGCTTAGTGCCACAAATAATGAACTAATTATTCCAAGCAGCTTCAATGGTGTAATCGTCGAAATCATTCCAGTTGATGACTCGGTTGCAGAAGGTACAGAGACCATCGCGTTAACTCTAGAGCGAGCCGAACATGTAGCTACCGGTACTTCGGTGCCATTGGGGCTTCTCCAGGAGGCCACCCTTTACCTTGATGATAATGACGACAGCCCCGTTTTAATTGAATTTGCGAAGGGATACACGATTATTGGTGAAAACGCTGCGGCAGATCAGAGAGTATATGAAATACCGGTTGAATTGAGTGCGGTATCAAGTGACACTATTACTGTCGGTTATTATGTATCTTCTGCGACGGCACATGGGCTTGGGTCTGATTATACTTTTCTGGACGCGTCGGGTAACCAAATATCTGAGGGCATGCTGAGTTTTGCCCCAGGCCAGACTACACAGAATATCCGCATTACGGTGCCGCCAGATGCAATACCTGAGGCAATGGAAAGCCTTACTATTGCGCTTGAGCACCCAACCAACGCTTCATTGGCAACTCCAACCGTTTCTGATGACCTAAATCACCGAGTCTTTATTTTTGACGCGTTGCCAGCCCAGCCAGAGATAAAAATGGTAAAAGAGGAACGATGGTTAGGAAAGGACGTCTATGAAAAAGGAACTTGGGGATCTACGGCATCGGAGTATCAGGGAGTTCTCACCGAGTTTGCAACGGATAGCGGAACCGGGATTGCTGTTTCACGCAAATTGACAGGCAAGATAACGGCCGTTGAGACAGGTGAATACACTTTCTATCTGACACATGCTGAATCTACGGAAGGACGTGCGCGTTTATATGTCAGCAGCGATAACACTGCGACTGAAGAAACATTGCAGATTACAAGTACCAAGAAAGTCTTGTTCGAAGATTGGGCGAATGCAGACTTTGCGACAGTAAGCATGGTAGCGGGTCAAACTTACTATGTCGAAATCCAGCAACGTAAGAGTGCAGACATTGCTTTGGGTTGGAAGCTGCCTGGTGAAACCACAATCAATACAGTTCAGGCCAGCGTCAACCCTCAAGCAACTACAGAGCCACATACCGCTGAATTTGTGGTTTCGGAAGCTTTTTATACTGAGGGAGAGAGTGCAACTCTTTACTTAACTTTGGATCGTCCGAACCCAAACGCTTCAATCACTGTGAATATTGGAGTGGATGCTTCGGGCAATTCCACATACGCGACCGACTATACCCTATCTAGTCAAACTGTGACCTTTGCACCAGGTGAGATCACAAAGTCCATTGAATTGAGTGTGCTGGCCGATGAACACTTCGAAGTAACTGAATTTCTTGTATTGAATATTTTAACTGCTACGGGAGCGAAAGTTTCGGGAAATAAACAGATGAAAGTCTGGTTGACTGACGCTTTTGCACCAGATATCTCGCCGCCGGCTTCCGCATTAAGTGTCAACCGCATTGCATCTGATGGAGCTGTCATCGGTAGCGTGACTGCAACTGTGGAGCCGGGACGCTCGATGAGTTCTTGGGAAATTGTGTTAGGTAACCCAAAGCTCCAAGGTAGCAGTACCGACGCTTTTGTTATCAATAATGCGGGGCAACTTTCTCTCGCAAATGCCCAGGCACTGCCCATTGGGGACTACGCGTTGCGATTATTAGTCAAAGCAACTGACAATGAAGGTGCGAGCTCGCTTAGTTGGATCAACGTGAAGATTGGAGCTGGCACGGCGGGAGCGCAAACGAACCAGATTGGATTTGATACCCAAGCATTGGGTGAATATAGCATTGCCCCGTCTGCGGTTACGAATACGGGTACCGTAAATCAGATTATGCGCGGTGAAGTTACCCGGGACAACACGCTCGAACTTCACGGAACTGCTGTTGATGGCACCCTTGTGCGTATTTATGACGGTAACGTCCTAATTGGCGAGACAATTGCCAATACTGGTAATACTTGGTCAATTACGACGCCCACGCTTGTAGATGGTGCGCACACTTTCCAAGCTGAGATGATCAACACTAGTGGGAATATAGGAGTTACTGACAGCGTTACCTATCGAATTCACGCTCAAACTGAAGTTTTAACGCGTAGCTTGTTAACGGATGATAATGCACCCGGAACAAGCTCTTTGACACCGATTTCAGCGATTGAGGCGGTTAGCGAAACCGGAACAGGCGCAATTGTTTATTCGAGAGGCGGAGAATTATATCTAGCTGACAATGCGGCGGGGAGTGCTACGCTAATCACACATGATCAGACGAGTACCAGCACTGCTGCTGGAGCAATAGTAGATTTCGCGGGTATATCAAATGACGCAAACAAAGTCGTATTTGGCACGAATGATGTGACGGCTTTCGGGTTTAGTGATTTGTTGACCGATGCTCAAACTCCTTTCACAGATCTAATTCTATTCGATCGAGCTGATAATTCGCTGTCTTTGGTGACATCGACAAATAGTGCAACTACCAGCAATTCTGCTCAGGCCGAGTTTATTGGCTTCTCGGGTGACAGCCGTTATATCATTTACTCCACAGAAAATGCTGAGAGAATTAGCGATTTTAGCGCTCCAGACAAGGCTGCACCAATTTGGACTATTATTGATGGTCAGTTAATCCAAACAACAGGGTCTTCGCTTGTAACGCAGGTAAATGTCTCCGACGTAGATCCGACA
>JALRIU010000201.1 GCA_023255355.1 Pseudomonadales bacterium
ATCCCTCAAGGAGACCGCTTTATTCGGCTAATCCATGAGACTCACCCTTCGGGCTTAGATGAAAATTATAGGATTACCTTACCGATAATTATCAACGGCAGGGCATGAGCACACTAAGTTGCGATCACCATAAACATTGTCGACGCGGTTTATTGTTGGCCAGTATTTGTTTTTGCGAATGGTGGCTGATGGAAATACCGCTTGTTCGCGACTATATGGACGGTCCCACTCTGCACTGACTAGGTCTTCTTGGGTGTGGGGTGCATGCCGTAATGGACTTTCTTCTGCTTGCCATTCGCCGCGTTCTACCTTACGAATTTCTTCGCGAATACCAATCATGGCTTCAATGAATCGATCAAGTTCTGTCTGTGATTCTGATTCTGTAGGTTCAATCATTAAAGTACCAGCCACTGGGAATGACATGGTGGGCGCATGAAAGCCATAGTCCATTAGACGTTTTGCGATATCTTCTTCACTGATGCCGGTGGCGTGTTTAATCGGCCTGAGATCGATAATACATTCGTGGGCTATGCGATTAGCATGGCCGCGATATAATACTGGGTAGTGATCTGCCAGTTGTTCGGTAATGTAATTCGCATTAAGTATCGCTGTTTCTGTGGCTTGCTTGAGGCCTTCACGGCCTAGCATTTTGTTGTACATCCATGTGATAGGCAATATACCCGCTGAACCAAAAGGAGCTGCAGCCACTGCACCATTGCTGTTAATGAGGCCTTCAACTTGAATCTCACTGTGGCCTGGCAAGAACGGAGCTAAATGGCTTTTTAC
Source organism: Pseudomonadales bacterium (assembly GCA_023255355.1). Classification (GTDB taxonomy): domain Bacteria; phylum Pseudomonadota; class Gammaproteobacteria; order Pseudomonadales; family JAHEIH01; genus JAHEIH01. The sequence goes on from JALRIU010000201.1 coordinate 787, forward strand.
TCCGATTGGGCCAACACCTGGACCGCCACCGCCGTGTGGAATAGCAAACGTTTTATGCAGATTTAAATGCGATACGTCTGCCCCAAAATCACCCGGACGGCATAGGCCTACTTGGGCATTTAGGTTAGCGCCATCTAAGTAAATCTGCCCACCGTTGGCATGCACGATGTCACAAATCGTAATAATTTTTTCTTCGAATATACCGTGAGTTGATGGGTAGGTGATCATCAATGAGGATAAACGATCGGCATACATTTCTGCCTTGGCTTGAAGGTCATCAACGTCAACGTTACCGTTGCTGTCGCATTCGACGACCACAATTTCCATGCCCATCATGGCTGCTGTAGCAGGGTTTGTACCATGGGCTGAAGATGGAATTAAGCAAACATTACGATGACCTTGGTCGAGCGATTCATGGTAGCGTTTAATGGCCAACAGACCAGCATATTCACCTGAGGCTCCAGAGTTAGGCTGCAATGACACTTCATCGTAACCCGTAATTTCAATGAGTTGACGACGCAATTCGTCCAGTAGCTGTAAATAGCCTGTCGCTTGTTCGGTTGGTGCAAATGGATGCATACGAGCAAATTCAGGCCAACTAATAGGGATCATTTCTGCCGTTGCATTAAGTTTCATTGTGCATGAGCCAAGCGGAATCATGCCGTGCACGAGTGAGTAATCCTTGTTTTCTAATGACTTTAGATAGCGCAACATTTCGGTTTCTGAATGGTAGCTATTGAAGTTTGGATGCTCTAAATAATTGCTTGTACGGATAAGTGCTGCAGGAATGCCAAGCGATTCGTCGTGCAATGGAAGTTCGCTAGATAAAACGAGTTGCTTACCGGTAATGATGTTAAGTAATTGCTCGACGTCTTCGTGGGTGGTTGTCTCATCCAAGCTTGCCCCCAAAGTATTTGCATCGATCTTGCGCAGGTTAACGCCAGCCTCGTGCGCTTTTTTGTAAATGGCGTCTGATCCTGCAAAAGTTAACGTATCAAAAAACGATGAATTGGTAGAAATACCGTGAGCATTAAGTGCTCTAGCTAGGGTCTTGGTGAGGTTATGAACACGAGATGCGATATCGCGAAGTCCCTGTGGGCCATGATAAACCGCATAGAAGGCTGCCATATTTGCCAGAAGCGCTTGAGCGGTACAGATGTTTGATGTTGCCTTCTCTCTGCGGATATGTTGTTCACGCGTTTGCATGGCCATACGATAAGCCTGATTGCCGCGTGCATCGATAGATACCCCTATTATTCGCCCGGGAAGCGAACGTTTCACTTTGTCATTGGTAGCAAAGAATGCAGCATGTGGGCCGCCATAACCCATCGGTACACCGAAGCGTTGACTAGATCCGAGCACTATATCGGCACCCATTTCGCCAGGTGATTTAAGTAGCAATAATGCGAGGAGATCGCTCGCAACGGCGACACAGACATTGTTCTCTTTTGCTTTTGCAATGATAGGTTCGATATTGGTGATATCACCAAATGTCCCAGGGTATTGTAATAAAGCACCAAAGACATCGTGTTCATTAAGCTCGTTTGCAGGTGCGATAATGATGTCAAAACCAAAGTATTTTGCACGAGTCTTTATTACGCCGATCGTTTGTGGGTGGGTGTCATCGGCCACAAAGAATTGTTTTGATTTACTTTTAGAGCTGCGCGCGCACAACGCCATAGCTTCGGCGGCGGCGGTTGCTTCATCAAGTAGCGATGCGTTGGCAATTGGCATGCCTGTAAGATCCATCACCATTTGCTGGAAATTAAGCAAAGATTCTAGCCGGCCTTGAGAAATTTCAGGCTGGTAGGGCGTATAGGCAGTATACCAAGCAGGATTTTCTAACACATTACGGAGTATGACATT
>JALRIU010000301.1 GCA_023255355.1 Pseudomonadales bacterium
GATCTTTATTTACGAACCGAACAATATGCCAAAGCCAAGGGCGTTTACGATCAAGTTTTGTCCATTCGGCCGCTCGATTGGGCTCTGATTGGAAAGGCACGAGCCCATAAGATGCTAGGTGAAATTGACGAAGCCAAGGCCATTTTGGAGCCAATGGCTGCAAAAAACTCGCCGCATATGCAGGTCTATGACATCTTGGCAGAAATAGCCAACGACATGGGTGATAACCAAGCTCGACAATCTATTATGGAACATGCTGTCTCGGTATCACCGAAATCAGTCAAGCGTCAAAAGGAACTGGCCTTGGTTGCTGAGGAAAATAACCATTTTGAAATCGCTGAGTCTGCCTATAAGTCGGTCATGAAAAATGCCGAATATTCGATGCATGACGGTCCCGATATTTATTTGGATTACGCAAATAGTGTCAATAAGGTGGTGAGTAAAGTCGGCGCAGAAAATGGTGATCGTTTTAATGAATCCCAGCGCGTGATCAACAATATCAAAAAGAAATTCCGTGACCCCGTAGTAAGTATGCGGGTCGATATGGTCAATAGTGCGGCGAATCGGCTTTATGGCAATGAAGAAGAAGCAGACAAATTGTTGTTAAAAGTGGAATCGGATTATGCCCTGCTTGAAAGCCAAATGGGTATGTCGATCGGGCCAGAATCGCGCTTAGAATTTGCTAGCTTGCTGGCCTTGAACAATCAACAGGATCGGGCCCAAGAAGTATTAGAAGCCCTCGCGAAGGATTACCCTGAGGATGCCCAGCTTGGTAAAAAAATCGACAAGGTCTCTACTGAACCGCTCAGTCAGGATGGTAAGGCCGTTGCTATTAAACTCAATAAAGATGGCAAGGCCTTGCTCGAAAGTAAAGATTTCAAAGCGGCTGTGGCCTTGTTTGAAAGAGCCATGGATCTCTATCCCAATAATATCGGTTTAAAACTTAACTTTGTGTTAGCGCAAGTTCAGTCGATGCAAACAGATGGACGCAACCCAGAGGTAATTAAGCAATGCAAAGCAGTGCTTGAATCGATTGGAGAGTTAAGTCAGGAGCATGCGATGTTTAAGCTGTTTGCTACCTTAAGGCAGTCGCTATAGTCATGCCCCAGTCTATCAAGGCCGAGGATATCGATTTTTCAATGTTGCTGGCGTCAGCCGCACACGATATGAAAAATTCACTTGGCATGTTGCTTTCAACGCTGGATCAAATGAGCGCTGATTTGCCTGATCCCAATGAAAAGCAAGCGAGTTATTTTTCGCTGCTGCGCGGAGAAGCGAGCAGGATTAATAATGATTTGATTTACTTGCTGAGTTTATATCGAATTCAGCACAAGCAGCTGCAAGCTCATGTTGATGAGGTATTTGTGCAGGACTTTTTTGAAGAGCAGCGGTCTCGTCACGACATCCTGCTGCAATCCAAGAATCTAACGCTCAATCTCACTTCAACGGGCGACGATGTTGCCTATTTTGATCAAGAGTTAATTAATGGTGTTCTAAATAACGCCATTGTTAATGCCGCTAAATATACCTCGACATATATTGAATTGTGGGCAGATGCCTCGCTTGAACAAACGATTATTGAAGTTCGTGACGATGGCCCAGGGTTTCCTGCGGCAATGATTAATGAAAACAGTGAGTATCAAAAAGGCGTTAGTTTTACCTCGGGAAGCACAAATTTAGGTTTGTACTTCTGTAACCACATCGCCGCGCTTCATACCAGAGGGGCATTGGTAGGTAAGGTGGAGCTATTGAATGGTTCCAATGGCGGTATTTTTCGCCTAATTCTGCCTTAATAGCCTAATCAAATGCTTTGTGAATACATGCCTGATAGGCTTGAACGGCATTTGACATACCCATTTTCAAAGCATCGACAGTCAGTGCATGGCCAATAGAAACCTCTAAGATGCCCGGTATCCTTAAAAAGTCCGTGAGGTTATCTAGGTTGAGGTCGTGCCCGGCGTTAACGCCTAGGTCATTATCTAGCGCACACTTAGTAGCATCGGCATATTTTTGCCAACTCGTTTGCCAGTTGCCATGTTCGTAAGCGTCGGCATAGGGACCGGTGTAGAGCTCAATACGATCTGCACCAATGGCTTTGGCAAGAGGAATCTGCTGAGTATCTGGATCCATAAATAGGCTGACACGTGCGCCATAATTATGCAGTTGCTCAATGATAGGGCGAAGTCGATCACCATCTTTGCGAAGATCAAAACCGTGATCAGACGTTAATTGAGCATCACCATCGGGGACTAAAGTGCACTGCGCGGGACGACATGCTTCGACTAGTGCCATAAAGCCAGGGTAGTCACCTACGTGGTCTTGATGAGAAGGTTGTGCTGGGGCAAAGGGATTGCCTTCGATATTGAATTCAACCTCTAACATCGAAGCAAGTTCCAAGCAATCGCTGGCTCTTATATGGCGCTGATCAGGACGCGGGTGGACAGTAATACCATCTGCGCCGGCTGCAAGACAAATCTGGGCAAATTCGGTTACGCTTGGGATTTTAGTCACGCGAGAATTGCGAATTAGGGCGACCTTGTTTAGGTTGATACTCAATGCTGTTCGAGGATGACTCATGCTAGTGTCCTACTTGCGATATGCTTTTAGCACAGTAACTGGGGTGACAGGCACGTCATCCATGCCAGCAAAGGTCCTTGTATTGACGAATCCCATTTCGTGCACAACTTCTTGCCCAATTATGACTTCACCAAATACTGCATAACCATCTTTGCCTTGGCGTTTATCCAATTTAGTATTCATGCGAAGGTTGATAAAGAACTGACTGGTTGCGCTGTTGGGATCTTCGGTACGAGCCATCGAAAGGGTAAAACGATCATTATAAAGACCGTATTGTGATTCGTTGATGATGGGGTCGTGGGTCTCTTTCTTAACCATGTTGCGATCAAATCCGCCACCTTGCACCACAAAGCGACGAATGATGCGGTGAAAAATGGTGCCTTCGTAAAAGCCCTCATCCACGTAACGTAAAAAATTAGCGACAGTGATCGGCGCCTTGTCATCATAGAGTTCGATGGTGAACTTACCCATGGTGGTTTCAAATACTACCTGCGGCCGATCTGCGGCCTGTGCCAATGTACTTGTTATAAGTGCAATAGCAGCAACAAATATTCGCAGCACTGGATGCATTAGAACCACTCCGCGTTTCGTTTTTTGGGTGTTAAATGTGGCACTACCAGTGCAATAATGACACCGAGCAAAACCGCCAGAGCGCCGAATATGATGTAGTCGCGGTCGTGCTTTTCCTTCAGGCGAGTGTTTTCAATTCTTAATACATCAGCCTCATTGCTTAAATTGCTATTTTCTAGTCGTAGACGAGAATTTTGCTCATCGAGTTCTAATGCTTGTCCCGAAATATTGGTAACCCGGTTTAGCTCAGCTTCAGCGGTTGCAAGTTGTGCTTCTAGCGTCGTAAGTTGATCGGTGAGTGCTTGATTTTGTTCTTCAAGCTCAATAAGACGATTCTGAGTCGGTGAGGCATTAGCTTTTAATTGGCTCAGTTCTTTTTCAACTTTAGTTAGTTGGATTCTTGCGCTGGGCTCCTTCACCAGGTACTGGCTTGAGACCCAGCCTTCAATGTCATTAAAGAAGACTTTTTGAAAGCCGTTTTCAGTATCACTTGCTGCTATTGTCAGCGCGCTGCCACTGTTTAAGCTTCTTAGAATGCGGTATTGAGTTCCTGGGCCGCTGCGTAACTGTATCTGTAAGTTGTCAGAAACATAGCGGGTTTCTGCGGCAACGTTTAAGCATAAAATTGATAATAACAATAAAAGACTGCGTGGCATTATGCTGTCCTATGGAATGACTTTGATAAAAGGTTTAATGGTTACGTTTTTGTATACACCAGCTGCGATGTATGGGTCTTCATCTGCCCACTTTTGAGCATCCTCTAAGCTTGCGAATTCGGCGATAATGGCACTGCCGGTAAAGCCAGCCTCGCCAGGTGCTTCGCTATCGATGGCAGGTAGCGGGCCTGCCACTAATATTCGACCTTGATCGCGCAGTGCTTGTAATCTTGCAAGGTGCTTTGGTCGTGCCGCTAAGCGAGCTTCAAGTGAGTTGGGTTTATCTTCTGCGTAGATAAAATAATACATGGGTGTCCTTACATATCGCGTTCAGTGGTGTTTTCTTCTTTAAGGTGTGGGGCAACCATGACAACTGTCAAAATGGTCATCGCCAGTGTGAAGCCGATAGACGAGTAGAGTTTATAACTCACCCAAAAATCCTCACTAAAATTTTGAGCTACCCAAATATTAAGGCCTCCCACCACAGCAAAATTGCTAATCCAAAGATAACTAAGTCGCGTCCAAAGTGCTTGGGGAAGTTCGAGTTGGCTACCGAGTGTCCGCTGTAATAGGTTTTTTTTGCCAATAAAATGGCTGCCTAAAAAAACAAGGGCTAAGGCCCAGTTAAAGATGGTGGGCTTCCATTGGATAAATGTTTTGTCTCTTAGAATCACAGTGAGCCCACCGAAAATAACGACGGCTAACCATGTCCATAACAGGCGATTTTCAAGTTTTTTAGAAATAGCCCAGCTCAATAATAATTGTGCTGTGGTGGCTATTATTAAGATTAAGGTGGCGCTGTAAATTCCATCTAGGGTGTATTGCAAGTTGCCAAAGGAAATCGTGTCGCCAGACATCTTATAAGCAATAAAAAATAGCGCGATAGGAATAAATTCTAAATATTGTTGCATGGTATCTCAAGACAGTCGCGGAATATCGTGTCATGATAACGCGAACTGCTTTGAGACGCCATGCAATATCTATAGGAGAAGGCTTGAAAGACCTCTTTAGTAACGTCGATTTACATTGTCATAGTAATGCATCTGACGGGCTGTTGGCGCCGGTTGAATTGATGATGCATGCCATAGAGCACCAAGTAAGTTTACTTGCAATCACTGACCACGATAATGCCGAGGGTTATCGTGCGGCTTTAAAGGCGCAACAAGATGATGTTGCCCTGCAAAAACTCACCTTGTTATCCGGGGTAGAATTTTCAACACTGTGGCGTGGCATGAATATACACGTGGTGGGGCTTGGTATCGATGTTGAGCATGCTGTTTTCAAGAGTGCTGAACAACAGCAAGCTCAATCGAGAGTCTTAAGAGCGCAAACCATCGCTGAAAGGCTTGCCAAGAAGGGCATGCCTGATCTGTATTCAGCCGCCTTAAGTCATGCGTCATCTGCAGAATCAATTGGTCGGCCACATTTTGCACAGGCAATGATTGACATGGGGTTAGTAAACAATTTCGAAATGGCTTTCAATAAATGGTTGGGCGCAGGTAAAATTGGCGATGTCAAAGTGATGTGGCCAAGCATTGCGGAAGCGGTTCGTTGGATCTCTGAAAGTGGAGGGTGCGCAGTTTTGGCGCATCCGCTTAAGTATAAAATGACGCGCACCAAGCTCTCTGAATTAGTAACTGATTTTGTTGATGCAGGGGGTGTAGGTATCGAAGTTGCAGTGTGTCAGCAGCTCCCCGAGGCAACCCATTTTTTGGGGCGGCTGGCATTAAAGTTTGGGTTGTATGGATCCCGTGGTAGCGATTTTCATGGCAGTCATATGCCGTGGAACAGTCTTGGTCGCGCCAATAATCTGCCCGAGGGAGTGATCCCAATTTGGGAGCATTTAAATATTAGGTCTATAGCATGAGTCAGTTTTTTCAAATCCATCCAGACAATCCACAAAAACGGTTGATTAGCCAGGCAGCAGATATCGTTCGCAAAGGTGGGGTGATTGCCTATCCGACAGATTCGGCCTACGCCCTTGGTTGTCATTTAGGGGATAAAGCTGCAATGGAGAAAATTCGCAGGATTCGTCGGCTTGATGACAAGCATAATTTCACCCTTATGTGTCGGGATTTATCGGAATTATCAGTTTACGCCAAAGTAGATAACCAAACGTTTCGTGCCATAAAGAACCATACGCCCGGGCCATATACCTTTATTTTACAAGCGACTGGAGAAGTGCCACGGCGCTTGCAGCACCCAAAGCGTAAAACGATTGGACTGAGGATTCCTCAAAATAATATTGCACTGGAATTGATGGCTGAACTTGGTGAGCCTTTGATGAGTGTGTCGTTAATTCTACCGGGTGACGAATTACCCTTATTAGACCCCTATGATATTCGTGAGACCTTAGAACACGAATTGGATCTTGTTATTGATGGTGGATTCTGTGGCATGGAAGCAACCACGGTGATTGATTTGTCTGAAGATCCGCCGGTTTTACTGCGCCGTGGTGTGGGCGATCCTGTACCTTTTGGCTTTGATTAGTGCAATCCCTGTCTGATTAAAATATAATCGCTAAAAATATCACACGAGTAGGCTGTGGAAACAACACCAGAACAAAATGAGCAGGCGTCATCACCGGTTGAGCATTCACCACATGCCCAGCAGGCTGAAATGCCCTTTGCTTTAGTGTTAGGTCAGCCTTTTACTGAATTACCAAAAGATCTTTATATTCCGCCAGATGCCCTCGAGGTTTTTCTCGAAGCGTTTGAGGGGCCTCTGGATTTATTGTTGTATCTTATTCGACGTCAAAATATAGATATTTTAGATATCAATGTTTCTGAGATTACGACCCAATATATGGCCTATGTTGAGTTGATGGACGCCATGCAGTTTGAGTTGGCTGCAGAATATTTGGTCATGGCGGCAATGTTAGCTGAGATTAAGTCGCGCATGTTGTTGCCTCGTTCTAAAGACGAAGACGGTGAGGATGAAGATGATCCGCGCATGAGTTTGATCCGTCGTCTGCAAGAGTATGAGCGCTTTAAGCAGGCTGCTGAAGATATTGATGAGCTGCCACGTCAAGGTCGTGATTTTTATGTTGCCTCTGCCCAGCCACCTGTTTTGCAGCGGGTCAAGATGCATCCAGAAGTGGATATGCAGGAAATGCTTATAGCTCTGGCTGAGGTATTGCGACGGGCTGATATGTTTGAATCTCACCATATAAGTCGAGAAAAATTGTCAACCCGAGAGCGTATGAGTCTTGTCCTAGATAAATTGCAGCATGGCAATTTTCAGCCATTTGTGACCTTGTTTGACCATCACGAGGGGCGCCTGGGGGTGGTGGTGACTTTTTTGGCTATTATGGAATTGATCAAGGAATCATTGCTTGAAATCGTTCAAAATGAGGTGTTTGGTGCCATTCACGTACGTGTAAGGCGCCAAGATGAATCTCAACAAGAAGAGGTGAGTTATGCAGATTGATGAGTTAGCACGTTTGTTGGAAGGCGCCATTATGGCCTACGGCAAACCCTTATCAATGCAGCAAATGGAAAACCTTTTTGAAGAGGATGCTCGCCCCTCAAAACAAGATTTTCGTGATGCCTTGGCAGTCGTTGCAGAAAGTTGCGAAGAGCGCGGTTTCGCTTTGGTTGAAGTTGCTTCGGGCTGGCGTTTTCAGGTTAATGATGATTTATCTCCGTGGATAAGTCGTCTGTGGGAGGAGCGCCCGCAACGTTATTCAAGGGCTCTTTTGGAAACGCTTGCGCTTATTGCCTATCGTCAGCCGATTACCCGTGGTGAAATTGAAGATATCCGCGGTGTCGCTGTGAGTTCCCAAATTATTAAAACCTTACTCGAACGCGAGTGGGTTAAAGTTATTGGCCATCGCGATGTGCCTGGGCGGCCGGCAATGTATGCAACGACAAGGCATTTTTTAGATTATTTTAGTATGCAAAGCCTGAATCAGTTGCCAAGTTTGGCTGAGATTCGAGACATTGAAAAAATTAATCGTGAACTTGATTTAGCTGATCTTGATCCCGAGCAAGCCAAATCCGTGGCTTTGGATCAAGAGCAGACGTTGCCTTCTGAAGATGAGCAACAGCAAGACACAAATGTTGACATGTCAGCAGATGATGAAAACATTGAAAATGATACCCCTATTATGAGAGATGAAAACGACGCATGAGTGAAAAGATTCAAAAGGTATTGGCCCGCGCTGGCTTGGGCTCACGTCGTGAAATCGAAGCATGGATTGAGGCTGGTCGAGTAAAAGTTGCTGGTCAACTTGCTAAGTTGGGCGATCGAATGGAAGATGGCCAAAGTGTTCAATTAGATGGCCGACCCGTTCAGTTAAAAATCGCCAACGAAAAACGCCGTCGTGTTTTGTTATATAACAAGCCTGAAGGTGAAATTTGTACGCGAAAAGATCCTGAGGGGCGTCGTTCCGTGTTTGAAAGTTTGCCTAAATTAAAAGGTGAGCGCTGGATCGCAGTAGGTCGTCTTGATTACAACACAGCAGGTCTGATGCTGTTCACCACTGACGGTGAATTGGCCAATGCACTGATGCACCCGTCAACCATGATCGATCGCGAGTATGCAGTGCGGGTGATGGGAGACGTTACTGAAGAGATTTTAAGCAATCTTCGTAAGGGGGTCATGTTAGAGGATGGTATGGCTAAATTCTCTGATATCCAGTCTGGACGCAATGAGCGTGATGACAGTATTAATAAATGGTACTACGTTACGTTGATGGAAGGCCGTAACCGAGAGGTGCGTAGGTTATGGGAGTCACAGGGTTTAACGGTTAGTCGCTTAAAACGCGTGCGTTTCGGACACATCTTTATTCCTTCTAAAGTTAAAGCAGGGCAGTGGCAAGAGCTTAACGATAAAGAGGTTCAAGTTGTAAGCGATATGGCAGGGCTGGCACCGTCCACTGCGCCATCGCTAAAGCCTGCAGAGCTGCAGGCTGTTGAGCGCCAGCAACGTAAGGTTAAGCCGCGCCACTAGCAGGTTGATTTTGCTCTTGCTTTAAGCATTTGTCGCTATCTGCATGTGGGCATAAATTGCAATTGCACTCATGGGTGCAGCTGATGATGTCCACGGATACGTGGCAATCGATGTCGCAGCCGTTGATATGCTCATGGTGTTCTTCACATAACAGATAGATTCGATGAGCAATTTGTTTGACTTGTTGCTCGGTTGTTCTTGGTAAAAGAATGACAAATTCATCATCGCTGAAACGGAAGATTTGGTCACTGCTGCGACAGTTGTCATGAGCTAAATCGATAATATGGTGGAGCATGTTGTCTGTTTGCTCAACTGAGTTGGCTCGGTAGATTTCTTCAAGTTTCTCTAGTTTTATAAAAACAGCGTGTAAGCTGTTTGCTTCTTTGTATTCTTGTTGCATGGTTCTTAGGGCGCGCTTAAACGCTGTTTTATTGTTGACCCGTGTTACTGGATCCCAGCAGCTATTAATCATCGCTTTTTGATAAAGAAGGCTGTCTTGAAGGGGCATTAGCATCATACCTAGGAAGCCCTCAATACGTGACATGGCTACCTCATCCAGTTTTTCGTGTTGAAACGTAGTGATACTACCGTAGTCATTTTCACCTTGAAGTAGTCGGTAGTTACATTGATGGGGAGCTGTTTTGCCGGTATGGATATGGATATGCATTTCTTTGTTGTCATAATGCAAACCGCTGATACCAATGTTTTTTACAATCGCTTTAAAGAGAATAGCAATGAGTTCTCGGGTATCAAGTGCATGCTCCATTTCTCTTTGAAGTATGTTGAGCTCATTGTATGAAGCTATCTGCAGCGTATTAGTTTTCATGGTAAATGCCCCTCGCATATCATTGGCGATAATAATGCGAAAGATGTGCCATGATTGAAATACTGTATTTAAATCAATATTTTATTATTTTTTATGGTGTATTTATGGGGTGAGGGTCAAAATTTTGCCGCCCTGAAATGCCTAGGCGTTATAGGCTTGGCCATTTATCCCAATGCTATCTGGCCCCATGAGGTATAAATAGGCATTCATTTTTTCCTCGGGTTTTGGATTACTGCTTGGGTTCTCTGCAGGGTAGGCTGTGCGACGCATTTCGGTATTTGTTGCGCCGGGGTTTAGGCTGTTGACTCGAATGTTACTTGTGTTCTCGAGTTCGTCTGCCATGACTTGCATCATACCTTCGGTGGCAAATTTAGAAACTGCGTATGCACCCCAGTAGGCGCGTCCTTTGCGACCCACAGATGATGAGGTAAGGATGACTGAAGTATCATTGGGCGAGAGTTTGCATAAGCCCAGTAAATACTTGCTAAGCAAAAATACCGAGTTGACATTAATTTGCATAAGGTCCATCCAACTTTTTGTGTTGGTTTGCTCAATACTTTTGCGTTCACCTAGGACGCTTGCATTGACTAAGATACCATCCAAATGGCCAAAGGTTTCTTCAAGGCGGTCTCGAAGGTTGGCGTAATCACCCTCAGGTGCTGTAGCAAAGTCCATCACAACAATAATGGGTTCGGGGTGGCCTGCGGCAACGATTTCATCGTAGCAAGATTCAAGTTTACTTTGAGTGCGTCCAATTAAGATGACTGTTGCGCCATGCTCAGCATAGGCTTTTGCGGCAGCGCGTCCTAAGCCTGCACCTGCGCCGGTCACCACAATAATTCTGCCTTTTAGTAAATCGGCTGGGGCTTGATAGTCTTGCATGGCTGAACTCTTACTTAAAAAGGTTGATGATCTCTCTTGGATCGTTAAGGCTAAAATCGGCGCCCCACTGATCAGGAGCGTCAGTATCGTCAAAATAACCCCAGTTGGCTACCGCAGTTTTCATGTTGGCTGCTTTACCAGCAATTATGTCCCGTTCATGATCGCCGACGTAGAGGCAGTCTGTGCTATTAACGCCGACAATATCAGCTGCTAAATACATGGGCTCTGGGTCTGGCTTTGCACGATTTACGTGATCGGGACAGACTAAGCATCCTAGCTTAAATGGCAGATTTAAGTCGCGCCATAGGGGTTCAGCAAAGGTTGATGGTTTGTTGGTTATGATGCCCCATGGAATGTTCTCGTTATCGCAAAAGCTCAGTACCTCTGCGAAACCTTCAAATAAACAGGTTTTTACAGCGTAGTGGGTGCCGTAAATCGTTAAAAATTCTTCTCTTAAACGCGCAAAATCTGGGTGGCTTTCAGGTATGTTAAAGCCCATGTGAACCATGGCTCGAGCACCATGTGAAACAACTTTACGGATATCTTGGTAGCCTACTTCAGGGCGGCCCTCGCGCTTCAATAGCGTGTTGAGAACATGATGAAAGTCAGCGGCGGTATCCAGCAAGGTGCCGTCTAAGTCTAATAACAGTGCAGAGAATTTCATGCTGGTGTTTTTTGGGTATGAATTAGGTAATTTACGCTGACGTCTTTTTCATCCAAACGGTAGATTTTGGTGAAAGGGTTGTAGGTCATGCCTGTCATGTGCATTAGTTTTAGATTTGCGGCACGAGCATAGTTGGCTAACTCTGAAGGCTTGATAAATTTTTCGTATTCATGGGTGCCTTTAGGTAGGAGTTGCAGCACATATTCAGCCCCCAAAATGGCAAACAAATAAGACTTAGGGTTGCGATTGAGGGTTGAGAAATAAGCGTGGCCACCGGGTTTTAGCATACGTGAACATGCGGCAACGACAGAAGCGGGATCGGGCACATGTTCGAGCATCTCCAAGCAGCATACAACGTCAAAGGCCTCTGGGTGTTGGTTGGCCATCTCTTCGGCGGTTGATTGTAGGTAGTTAATGTTATGGCCGGATTCAAGTTGATGTAATTTCGCCACTGATAGTGGAGCTTCGCCCATATCGATAGCTGTGACTTCTGCGCCAGCTGCGGCAAGTGATTCTGACAGTATGCCGCCACCACAGCCTACATCTATCACTTTTTTGCCAGCCAGCGGTGAGTGTTTTTCTATAAAATTAACTCGTAATGGGTTGATGTCATGCAACGGTTTGAATTCACTTTCTTTGTCCCACCAACGCGAGGCTAACGCTTCAAACTTGGCGATCTCTGCGTGGTCAACATTAGGGGTCTTTGATGAACTGGTTTGTTGCATGTACAGCGTTCCATTTTGGGTCGTAAAAACAGCGTCGTAGTATACACAAAAAGACCTGAAAACTCATTGCTTTGACGAGGCTTTCTGCGACATTCAAGTTACCACTAAAGTTCTACGTAAATATTAGTCATTTGGGTTGTTTCTAGGGTATAATCTGACCTTTTAATTGGTTGAGAAAAATACCGCTTAACCGGTCAATTTTATGCAAAAACACAATAAAAGGATCAACACCCGTTATGGCTGAATCTACCAAGCAAGTCTCTACGGTCAACATTGAAGATGAATTAAAACAGTCCTACCTAGATTACGCGATGAGCGTTATCGTAGGTCGTGCATTGCCCGATGTGCGTGATGGGCTTAAGCCAGTGCACCGCAGAGTGTTATTCGCCATGAGCGTTTTAGGTAACGATTGGAACAAGGCCTACAAAAAATCTGCTCGTGTCGTGGGTGACGTTATCGGTAAATACCACCCGCATGGTGATAGTGCGGTCTACGATACGATAGTGCGGATGGCACAGCCCTTCTCGTTGCGCTATATGTTGGTTGATGGCCAGGGTAACTTTGGTTCAATCGATGGCGATTCTGCAGCGGCGATGCGTTACACCGAAATTCGCATGGCTAAAATAGCCAGCGAACTACTGTCTGATCTTGATAAAGAAACCGTCGATTTTGTGCCTAACTACGATGGCACCGAACAAATCCCTGATGTACTACCTACCCGTGTACCGAATCTATTGGTGAATGGCTCATCAGG
>JALRIU010000236.1 GCA_023255355.1 Pseudomonadales bacterium
TCAGACAAAACGATTACAGTTATTAAATGATTTAGCAGATGTCGATACGAATTCACTATCTTCCCAAGAGATTGAACATTTGCACACAATAGCCGCTCTTGAAAAAATTATGAAAACACAAATTCAATCGGGTTTTGACGAGATAAAACATCAACTTAAGCATCAACAACGTTCACATAAGGCGGTTAAAGCTTACCAACAAAAAAATACACCTTAGAGGCTGCGAAGTAAATCAAGCACCATTCTAGGTTGAGCGTTGGCTTGAGCTAACATGCTTTGTGCGGCTTGTGCCAATATACTTGCTCTACTTAATCGAGCTGTTTCCATCGCGTAATCGGCGTCCATAATTCGCGCTCTTGCGGCAAGTGTATTTTCGTGTACATTCATTAAATTCGAGATGGTAAAACTTAGTCTATTGCTCACGGCGCCTAGGTTGGCTCGGCTATTATTGATGCTATTAAGAGCCGCATCGACTGTTTCTAACGCTTTGTTAGCGTCTTTTTGAGTGCCGATACTGAGTCTATTTAATGAACCACCACCAAGTATACCTATTAATTCATTTACGCTTTTAAGACCGGTAGCTCGCTCGCCATTGGCTGAGGCTTGTATGCTAATGACTTTATCATTCAGGCTTCGAAGGGCAATCCTTGGACCAATATTATATGTCTCGTCACCCAGAAGATTATCACCGTCACTATCCTTTAAGTTTGCTTCAGCATCACTATCCGTACTATATGTTATTCCTAAAGCGGTAAATGTCTTTAAGCCATTAGTGTTGCCTAGGCCGATCTGAATGGCTGATGAACTTAGAATTTTAATTTGACCAAAGTTATCAACAGTTGCATTCACTCCCGTATTGGCAGCATAGGCATTAATATCATCGATGATAGCTTGTGCTGATGTTAGATCTGTGAGGTTAATTTCAGTGCCGTTGATATCCAAAGAACCAGCATTAACGCTTGAATTTAGTGTTGTTGTGGAAAGCGAGGCGCCGTTCCCTGTTACGATATTTATAATGCCATTTGCCGATGCAATATGAAGCCTTCCGCTATCATCGACATATGCGCTGGTACCGTGATAGTCGCTCAAGACATTAATTCTTGAGGCCAGTTCTTCTGCGACTTCGCCATCTTTAATGATAAACCCGACACCATTAATGGCCATGGCTCCGTCATTGTTGACGGTTAACGACGCGTCAAAATAGTATTCTTCCCCAATCGCTGTTTCAAAATTAAAGTGCTCACTAGCTTGCAGGGTGGCCACAACAGAAGTTTCATCACTGGCTGCGTTGATCGCTTCAACCTTGGCCATTAGACCACTATCGAGGCTGGTAATAGCGACACCATTTAACACAAGATCATCCGCAGACAGTATTAAGTTTTGGTTGGTTGTTGAAACTTTGACACCAAGCAATGAATTTAGATGATCATATTCACTTAGGCCAAAATTATTCAGTACGGTATCACTGCCCTTGGGGCCACTTTCTATGGTCAGAGTGTCGCTATCACTTGATATTGCCAACTGAGCATAGGCAGCTTTGGCAGTGCCTGCGTATTCGTCAGGAATAATAAAGTTAAAGTTACTACTCGTGCCGCCAGGTGAGTCGGATATAACGTTTGCAGCAGTCAGCTCATTTGCAAAATTTCCAGTGACATCTTCACCGCCAATAGCGCCAGTATCGGCATTATCTAGATCTAATGTTGTAAGATACGTCGCACCATTTGCAAGAAAGCTAGATTGAAAATCGCTTAAGCCAGAAAATGTGGTATTAGCTGCTATAGCATCGTCTAACGAAGTCGAACCATTGGTTAAATCAATCATGAAGTCTGCAAAGGATTTACCCGAATTTAAATTATCTTCAAGATAGCGCACAGCAAGGTATGATACTGAGTATCCAGCACTTGTCGTGGGGGACCCGGCTGACGTTTTGAAAAAATTAGTTATTTCATCGGTAGTATCAATACTATTGTAATCATTTTTTACACGTTCATCGGCCCCTGTAATAAACTCAGCAATACCTTCGGTAAACCAACCGGGCAGTAAGGGGGTGTTATAGGTGGTATTCATCACGGC
>JALRIU010000309.1 GCA_023255355.1 Pseudomonadales bacterium
AGAGGGTCAATTCATGAATGCCATCATCGTTGCAGTGTTGATTATGCTCGGTTTGAGTCTGGCTCGTTTCAACGTGGTGGCGTCGTTGTGCGTGGGCGCCATTGTTGGGGGCATCATTGGAGAGTTATCGGTGGCCGAGACAATGCAGGCATTCACCTCTGGTCTCGGCGGTGGGGCTAATGTAGCGTTAAGTTATGCGCTATTGGGTGCCTTCGCTGTTTGTATTGAGGTATCAGGGCTGCCCAATCATTTGTCCTCAAAACTTATGTCGACGGTTTCATCAGATGAATCTGTGAAAGCTGGATTTCGATATGGGTTACTTGCAATTATCGCCTTGGTGGCGATTTCATCACAAAATGTGCTGCCGGTTCATATCGCTTTTATCCCGATTTTGATTCCTCCTTTGCTGCTGTTGTTTAACCGCTTACAGTTGGATCGACGTTTGGTTACCTGTCTTTTGACGTTCGGCCTTGTTACGCCCTATATGTTATTACCGATTGGCTTTGGAGCGATTTATCTCGACGATATTTTATTAGCCAACATCCAACAAAATGGTATGGCCAGCGCTGAGTCAGGCATGCTGATCAAGGCCATGGCTATCCCAGCAGCAGGCATGCTTTTAGGATTATTGATCGCGGTATTCGTAAGCTACCGAGCGCCAAGACAATATAATCAAGGGGAGATCTTCAAGGCCGAATCTAAGCCGTCTTCTAAAAAGCTTGCCGTTAGTTTGTTGGCGATTGTGGCAGCCTTCGTTGTGCAACTTATGAGCGGTGAAATCATCCTTGGCGCGCTGACAGGCTATTTTGTCTTTATCGCTGGAGGCGTGGTGCATTGGGGGCAAGCAAATAGTATGTTTACCCGGGGCATGAAAATGATGGCGCAAATTGGTTTTGTTATGATCGCAGCAGCAGGTTTTGCCGCGGTGATGAAGGCGACTGGCCAGGTAGATACTTTGGTCTTAGCAGCCACTGATACCCTAGGTGATAACCGTGGTCTGGCTGCCGCTGCCATGCTATTGGTTGGTTTGTTAGTCACAATGGGAATTGGTTCATCGTTTTCAACTATCCCTATCATCGCAACGGTATTTGTGCCGTTGGCATTGCAGTTAGGTTTTAGTCCGCTGGCTACCTTGGCGTTAGTCGGCACTGCTGGTGCGCTTGGCGATGCGGGTTCTCCAGCATCTGACAGTACGCTTGGGCCAACTATGGGTTTGAACGTGGATGGTCAACACGATCATATGTGGGATTCAGTGGTCCCAACATTTATTCATTTTAATCTACCGTTGCTGATCTTTGGCTGGATTGCTGCGATGGTGTTATAACTCGTCAAACAATCCGAGCAGACCGCTCATAGTCTCACGGCCTTTTTGTTTGTTGTCATCGGCACTGGTGGCGTCTTTGCCAACCCAAACAATATCATCGGGTGGCAACTCTTCTAGAAATCGACTTGGGATGGTATCGAAGGTTTCCCCGTAAAGCTTGCGTTTACCTGCATAGGTCATCGTGAGTGTTTTGCGGGCCCGAGTTATGCCAACGTAGGCTAATCGCCGTTCTTCCTCGACATTGTCTTCTTCGATACTGGTACGGTGAGGCAACAGTTCTTCTTCCATTCCAATAATATAAACATGCGGGAACTCCAAGCCTTTAGACGCATGGATAGTCATCAAAGACACCCGATCCCATTCTTCCTCTTCTTTTTGTCGTTCCATCATATCTCTGAGAATCAAACGACTAATGGCGGTCTCAATACTTGGTTCATCACCATCGTCCTCTTGTCTTTGCAGCGAGTCTCGCAGCGAATTCATCAGAAAATCGATGTTGAGATAACGTTTTCCTGCAGCAGCAGAGCTTGAGCTGTTTTGATGTAACCAACCTTCATAGTCGATATCTTCGATCATTTCGCGAATCGACTGAATTGGATCGTTCTCAAAACAGTTATAGGCAACACGCTGCAGCCAGTTTTTGAATTCACGCAATTGCTTAAGCCCTTTCGCGGGCACATGGGCTTCAAGGCCCATCTCGTCAATGGCATCGAACATACTCAAGTGGCGCATGCCTGCATAATAGCCCAGTCCTTCAAGCGTGGCCGTTCCGATGTGTCGCCGGGGCACATTGATAATTCGTAAGAACGCATTATCGTCGTCGCCATTAACTAACAGCCTGAGGTAAGACATGATGTCTTTGATTTCAGCTTTAGCAAAAAACGATTGGCCACCACTAATCGAGTAGGGTACCTGATGATTTTGCAGTTTCATTTCTAAGATGCGCGATTGGTGATTACCCCGATAGAGGATGGCAAAGTCTTGAAACTTGATATTGCGGGTCAAATTAAAATCAACAATTTCAGTCACCACCCGTTCCAATTCAGCGTCTTCAGAAGCGCAGCGGATCACTCGCAATGGATCACCTTGGCCCATTTCACTCCATAATTGCTTATCAAAAATGTGAGGGTTATTCGCGATAAGCGTGTTGGCGCTACGCAAAATACGGGTGGTTGAGCGATAGTTCTGCTCTAGCATAATAACTTTCAGATGGGGAAAGTCTTCTTGTAATTTGCCGAGGTTTTCAGGTCGAGCGCCACGCCAGGCGTAAATCGATTGGTCATCGTCACCCACTACGGTTAGACCGCCACGATCACCCACAATCAACCGCACTAGTTCGTACTGACTAACATTCGTATCTTGATACTCGTCGACCAACAGATAGCGGATTTTTTTGCGCCACCTCGCTAGAGCGTCAGCATTGCTCTTAAAGAGTTCGACTGGCACCAGAATAAGATCGTCAAAGTCGACCGCATTATAAGCGCGCAAAGCTTTCTGGTAGCGATCAAACACGCGAGCGATGAACGCTTCGTCATCATCTTCGGCGTGGCTTAGCGCATGCGCCGGCGAAATCATTTCATTCTTCCAGTTTGAGATAACCCCTTGTATATAATCGACCTGGTCGCTCTCAACATTGTCGCTAACGATCAGC
>JALRIU010000051.1 GCA_023255355.1 Pseudomonadales bacterium
GGGAAGGCAAGCTAGATGATAAAGACGTCGAAATTAATGTCACAGCTGATCAAGTCGGCGTTGAAATCATGGCTCCGCCAGGCATGGAAGAGATGACATCACAGCTTCAATCGATGTTTTCAAACATGTCGCGCGACAATAAAAAGACGCGCAAAATGACTATCAAAGCGGCCTATAAAAAAGTTTTAGACGAAGAGTCCTCGCGCCTAGTTAATGAAGAACAAATCAAGGCTCAAGCGCTTGAGCGCGCACAACAACATGGCATCGTATTTATCGATGAGATTGATAAGATTGTAAAGCGCCAAGAAAGCAGCGGTGGCGATGTTTCGCGCGAGGGTGTACAACGCGATTTGCTGCCCCTTATTGAAGGCTGCAGTGTTAGCACCAAATACGGCATGGTCCATACTGACCATATCCTATTTATTGCTTCGGGTGCCTTTCATCTCGCCAAACCGTCAGATCTCATTCCAGAACTGCAGGGGCGCTTACCCATCCGCGTTGAACTTAAAGCGTTACGCCCTGAAGATTTTGAACGTATTTTGACAGAGCCCCGAGCGTCTTTATCGGAGCAATATTCAGCACTGCTGGGTACCGAAGGTTTAAGTGTTAGCTTCACCGATGACGCCATCAAAAAGATCGCACAAATTGCCTGGGACGTTAACGAAAGCACCGAAAACATTGGCGCGCGTCGCTTACATACGCTGATGGAACGTCTCACCGAAGAACTGTCTTTTGATGCGGCTGATTTGGCAGCAAAAGGCGAGAACATCACAATAGATGCCGACTATGTCCAAAATCATCTTGGTCATCTCGCTGTCGATCAAGATCTCAGCCAATATATTCTTTAGGTAATGACTATGACTCCTAGCGCCATCAAACTTCATCGAAAATCGAAAACCTTGGAGATTCACTTTGGTGATGGCGCCCAATTTACTCTTGCTGCTGAGTATTTGCGGGTCTATTCTCCTTCGGCCGAAGTCAGAGGTCACGGTGTTGGTAATGAGGTACTTCAAGTAGGCAAGATTAACGTCGGCATTGAAAGTATCGAAACCGCTGGCAATTATGCGCTTAAAATCGTGTTCGACGATGGCCATGATACCGGACTATATGGCTGGGGCTACTTACGTGAGCTAGGTGAAAACTATTCCACCATGTGGCAAGACTATTTAGACCGCATGAACGCAGCGGGCGAAAATCGTGATCCTGATGTCAGTGTAGTTAAGTTAATCTAACAATAACTAATTAAGTTGCGATATCAAAATCATGGACCTACCGCCATGGTAGGAGCTCAATTTATTGAGCGAAATTAAACGACCACAATCTAGTGCTAATTCTGACGCACGCTATTCTTCAGAGTCCTCTTTAGGCTCAACAAATCTGCCAAAGAAAATACCAACCTCGAACAACATCCACACAGGCACAGCGAGCAGTGACTGTGAAATAACATCGGGCGGGGTAAGCAGCATACCGATAACAAAACATCCCACTACGATATAAGGCCGTTTGGCTGCTAGTGACTGTGAAGTTGTCACCCCCGACATAATCAGCAATACCGTCGCGACCGGCACTTCAAAAGCAATACCGAAGGCAAAGAATAGCTTTAGAATGAAATCTAAATAGCTATTGATATCGGTCATCACGGTAACGTTTTCGGGCCCCACCGAGGTAAAAAACCCAAAAATCAATGGAAAGACAATGTAATAGGCAAAGGCTATGCCGGCGTAAAACAATAAGATGGACGATAACAACAGAGGAATAGCGATACGCTTCTCGTTTTTATACAAACCCGGCGCAATAAATGCCCAAGCTTGATACAAAAGAATCGGCACAGCGATAAAAATAGACAGCACCAAAGTCAACTTGAAGGGCGTTAGAAAGGGAGATGCCACTTCAGTAGCAATCATCGTTGAGCCCTCGGGCAAGAATCGCCGCAAGGGTTCAGAGATATAGGCATAGATATCATTGGCAAAGTTAAACAAACCAATGAAAACGACTAATACAGCAAAAAGACCACGCAGGATACGCGAGCGTAATTCCAATAAGTGCTCTACTAACGGAGATTTCTGATCGCTATCACTCACTTGTCTTCGCTCTTAGCAGGCACAGCCTGCTCAGTAGATTGCTCACTGGTTGTTGATTGGGATTTATCAGTATCACCGGTTATCGAGTTTTTAACATCATTAATGACGTTTTCACCCATGTTGTAGATACTCGACTTAGCGCTATCCATGCGCTCCAAACTGCGCATAACTTCTTCGTTATGAAGCTGGCGACGAATTTCATCTGCGCCAACCTCGCGCTCAATATCGGATTTAATATCGCGAATACCGCGTCGAATACGGCCTACCCAAAGGCCGGTAGTTCGCAATGCACCTGGAAGACGCTCAGGCCCCAACACAACAAGACTGATGACCGCGATCACCAATATCTCGGCAAAACCGATATCAAACATTTAACTGTTACTCAGCCTTATCTTTGCTTTCAGCTTTTTCAGGGGTTACATCAATTGCATCGTCTTGTTGTTCAACGGCTTTCTTGTCATCGCTCATAGACTCTTTAAAGCCCTTAATAGCGCCACCAAGATCACCACCTAAACCACGCAAACGCTTAGTGCCGAACAACATCACCACAATCACCAAAATAATGAGCAATTGCCAAATACTAATACCACCTACACCCATGGTTTTCTCTCTCTTATCAATAAAAATTAAGCAGGATGACGTTGACGTTTTTCTTCCAAACCAGACAAGTTAAAGCGACGCTTCAACTCAGCCAATACATCATCTGCGGTTAAATCTAAGTGCGACAACATAACTAAACTGTGAAACCACAAGTCAGCGACTTCACCAATCAATGCCTGTTGGTCCCCTTCAGGGTTTGAATCCTTGGCGGCGATAATCACTTCGGTACATTCTTCGCCTACTTTCTCAAGTATCTTGTTTAATCCTTTAGCATGTAGGGACGCTACATAGGAGCTTTCTTCCGAAGCGTTTTTACGCTGCTCTAATACTTGCTGGAGTTCCTTTAATACGTCACTCATTTCGCATAAATCTCTTCTGCTGACTTAATGACTGGATCAACATCAACCCATTCACCGTCGCGCCAGACTTTATAAAAACAACTTTCACGCCCAGTGTGGCAAGCGATACCACCCACTTGGGTAACCTGCATGACAATCGCATCGCTATCACAATCAAGTCGAAGTTCATGCAACTTTTGCACGTGACCAGATTCTTCACCCTTGCGCCATAACTTCTTGCGAGAACGCGAATAGTAAATAGCTCGTCCTTCTTGTAAGGTCAAGGCGAGTGCTTCGCGATTCATCCAAGCCATCATTAGGATGCGACCGGACGAATGATCTTGAGCAATCGCTGCTACAAGTCCATCACTGTTCCATTTAACGCTATCTAAAAAGGCTTGATTGTTCACGATGCTCTCTCAAAACACTAATTATGCAGTGCTATCTTTTTAGCAGCAAGGTAAGAACGACGCCAAGCCCAAAAAAGCCGATGTATTCTGACGATGTGGCTTGTTCAGCGCTACTAAATACTGCAATCGCCGACAATAACAGCAAAAGCGTAAGTACCAAACTATTTGACCTGCGCAAACCTTTAAGTTCAGTTTGCAGACTTTCTAGCTCACGCGAAGACTGCTGCGGAACGATGGGTTGATTTAGACGATCCAGCAATCTATCAGGCACTTTAGGCAATTGCTCCAACCATCCTGGCAGACGTGCCTCAACCATAGACAATACATTTTTGGGTGAATAACGTTCTTTCATCCAAGCTTCTAAGAAAGGTTTAGCCGTCTCCCAAAGGTCTAATTGCGGGTAGAGCTCACGGCCTAACCCTTCAATATTTAGCAAGGTTTTTTGTAACAAAACCAACGATGGCTGAACTTGCATATCAAAACGACGGGCCGTACTAAATAAATAAATTAGCAATTGACCAAAAGAAATTTCACCCAAGGGTTTTTGAAAAATAGGTTCACACACAGAGCGGATCGCGCCTTCAAACTCGTGCGCCTTGGTTTGGGGCGGGACCCAACCACACTCAATGTGCAGGTCAGCCACCATGCGATAATCGCGGTTAAAAATCGCCAGTAAATTGCGCGCTAAATAATAACGATCAAAATCCGTTAGGCTGCCAATGATGGCACAATCAATTCCCATGTATTGGGGGTCATCAGGATGCTCTCTAGAAACAAAAATATTGCCAGGGTGCATATCAGCGTGAAAAAAGTTATCGCGAAACAATTGGGTAAAGAAAATTTCAACACCACGTTCTGCCAATAACTTCATATTGGTCCCCTGCGCCTCTAATTGAGCAAGGTCAGTGACAGGAATTGCATAGATACGCTCCATCACCATCACGTTATGACGGGTATAGTCCCAATACACTTTTGGAATATACAACAGATGTGAGTCTTCAAAATTACGCCTTAATTGCGAGGTATTAGCTGCCTCACGCTGTAAATCTAATTCATCAAAAATAGTATGTTCGTAGTCCTCAACGACTTCGAGAGGACGCAATCGACGGCCATCTGGCAAGAAGCGCTGTAACAATCCGGCGATGGTATAGAGAAGCTTCATATCTGAAGCTATCACTCGATCAATGCCCGGACGCACCACCTTAACAACCACATCTGAACCGTCTTTTAATGTCGCTGCGTGCACCTGCGCGACCGATGCTGAGGCCATTGGCTCAATGGTAAATGAAGCAAAAAGCTCGTCTACACTCGCACCAAGTTGCTGCTCGATAAGTTGTTTTGCAACCTCTGAAGAAAACGGCGGCACATTGTCTTGTAACTGGGCAAGCTCATCGGCAACATCGGGCGGTAAAAGGTCGCGACGGGTCGATAATACCTGACCGAATTTAACAAATACTGGACCTAAATCTTCAAGTGCACGACGCAGCCGCTCGCCGCGGGACATATTTGGTGTTGGCCACAAACGCAATGGTGAATAGCGCAACAATAATACGAAAGCGGCAGGTAATTTATCCTGCGGCAATAATTTATCTATGCGATAACGCACAGCCACTCTTAAAATTTTTAACAAACGTCTCAAACGAATCACGACCCAGCTCCACGTTGACGACGATTACGTAGCTGCATAACACGAGCACGCATACGCTCAATATCAATATTTAATTTAGCCACGCCATCGACCCACTGATCAACATCAGCACGGGTAGGGAGCAACTTGGACTCTTCGTACAAATGTTTTTCAATTCGAGTTTGTAACTTTGGTGGCAAGGTCTTAGCAAATTTTGCGGCACGACGAATGCCCACACCCACTTGGTGGGCGGGAACGTCACCAATAATCTCAGCGATGGGCTCTTCCCAATCAACATCGAGGTGTTTAAATATTTGCTGTAATTCAATCAATGGGCCACTTTTACCGTGCACACTGATATCACTGTTAATCAATGCGCCTGCCGGATCTTCAGCAGTAGCCAGTTGGGTGAAGTCTTTTAACGAGCCAACGATTCGTGTCGTCACAGGCCCATCGTAATGCTCGCTTAAACGCATCGGAGCATCGATGTGAATAAACAAAATAAGAGCAGGCTCTGTGCATTCTATGGCGAATACCTGACCGTGCAGAGACTCAAGTGTCAAGGTGGTCCCTGGATCGTAACGCAATGCAAAATTAATCGCTCGCTCCAGAGTAGCGACCGCTGCAGTGCGCAACATATTAGGTGAGTTGATCGCCATGACGCTAGGGCTTGGTGCCCTTATGCAAAGCAACAATACCACCGGTCATATTGTAAAAATCGCATTGCTCAAAGCCAGCCTCTTGCATCATTCCCTTCAAGGTTTCTTGATCAGGATGCATACGAATACTCTCGGCGAGATATTGGTAACTTTCAGCATCACCAGCAACAAGCTGCCCGAGTTTAGGCAAAATTGAGAACGAATAGGTATCGTAAGCCTTTTGCAACATTGGATTTTCAGGATGAGAAAACTCTAACACCAGCAATCTACCACCGGGTTTTAGAACGCGCAGTATTGAGCGAAGCGCCGCGTCTTTATCGGTCACGTTGCGAAGACCGAAAGCGATAGTCACAACATCAAAACTGTTGTCATCGAATGGAAGACACTCGGCATTGGCTTGCACATATTCAACATTGCCGACAACGCCTAGATCAGTCAATTTATCACGACCGACACGAATCATAGAGTCGTTAATATCAGCGAGAACGACTTTACCCTCTGGGCCAACAAGTCGCGAAAACTTAGCGGTTAAATCGCCTGTGCCACCGGCAAGGTCAAGCACCGCATTACCTTTGCGCACGCCTGAAACCTCAATAGTAAAACGTTTCCAAACACGATGGATACCAGCAGACATCAAGTCATTCATGATATCGTATTTGGCCGCTACGGAATGAAATACTCCCGCCACCATGCCGACTTTATCTTCGACATTGACCGTTTTATATCCAAAGTGGGTTGTTTTATCTTCAGCCATAACCTAATTCACAATCAGCGCCGCGATCCACTACCGCGGCGATGATGGTATTGTAAACGTCTAGGCTAACGATGGCTATGTATTGCGCGCTATTGAATGATAATTCGTTGTGGCTGTTGAATTTCTTCTGCTTTTTTAGGCACGCTAATCGATAATATACCTTCGTTATAACTCGCACTTATCGCGGCAGCATCAACATCGGTGGTGAACTCTAATTTGCGCTGGTAAGGTTGCGTTGCGATTTCTTGACGTAAGGCTTTGAAGGATTCCGGCAAATCACAAGAACGTTGGGCCTTCACCGTTAAGATATTATCTTGCCAGCTCACATCAACCTTAGTCTTATCGACACCAGGCATATCAAGTAATATCAAATACGCCTCGTCGCTTTCAAATAGATTCATAGCTGGCTGGGTGACAACTTTCTGTGCAGAACGTTGCATCCGATTAAAGGCGCGATCAAAATCAAAAAATGGGTTTAGTGCAGTTAATTCTCGACGTGGTAGTGTCATGGTTTTATCCTCAATGATAGTTTGTCTACACTACTATCAATGGTGACACACCAAACTATTTCAAGTTAAAATAGTCAATATTTTCAATAATTTATTGAAAATTTTAGGCCTTGAAAAATTAATATCCACCCCCATATGGAGACACTTAAAGTGATTTCAAGCGCTTGTTTGCCACGCGCTGAAATATCCCTAAAAAAGTATTGGGGATTAACCGTCGCAAATGGTAGGCATACAACGCCAAGCCCTCGGCAATGATGACTTCTTTTTTCAGGTCTTGGATGGCCAATACCATTTTGCGAACACAGTCCTGTACCGCCATGCCATTATTAATATCTTCATCGTTTCTAGCGAATGGCTCACCCTGTGCATCGAGCGCATTTTTCGAGACGTTGGTTTTTACAAAGCCTGGGCAGATATTTGTCACCGCAATGCCATATTGGTCAACTTCACAGCGCAAGGAATCCATATATCCCAAAAGTGCGTGCTTAGCACCGGCATAAGAGGTTCTAAAGGGTGGCGCAACTTTACCAGCAACACTGGCTATATTAACCAGATGGCCATGTCTATTTTCAATAAAATGAGGCAAAAGCGCTTTAGTTAAAGCTGTTGTGCCAAAGTAATCAACTTCAAATAACGCACGCTCAATCGCAAGAGGTGTTTCGATACAGAGTCCACGCTGAGATACACCGCCGTTATTGACTAAAATATCGATCCTTCCAACCATGCCTATCGCTTGCTCAACTTTTTCAGCCAGGGTATCCGTTTGGCTGAGATCTAAAGTTAATAGGTGATGCCTATCAGGCTCAGTACATTGCTGACGAACCTTTTGCAGTGCCTCTTCACGTCTTGCTGACAAAATTAATATGGCACCTAGCCCACTTAACTGATAAGCCAACTCCTCGCCGATTCCCGACGATGCCCCGGTGATCCAAACCACTTTACCTTGATACATAAGAACCCCTTAGCCAATTTAAACAAGGCTAATCGAGAATTATAAACGCGGATAGGTTAAAAGCTGTCGCCCCAAAAAATCGATGAACTTAATCTGAAGAAAACGAATTCACTTTTGAGAAATTAAAAAGGCCCCATTTAGGAGCCTTATATTCAATGAGCGTTACTGAGGTCTTTCCGGCAAACATGGCCCAGAGACTTTGCTCAGTGGCAAGCACAATACCTACCACTTTTGGCCTAGCATGTGCGGCATTCTCTTAGTGCAATCTGCTCACAGCTTAGACCCTGTGTTGCATCAACAAGCGGTTGAG
>JALRIU010000145.1 GCA_023255355.1 Pseudomonadales bacterium
GAATGGTTGAATTTCGCTTGCCTGGTGGGCGCGCCATAATAGCGATACCGGTGTTTAGCAAATCGTCACCGGTCAGTTCAAGATAGGCGTGACCACCCCCAAATACCCTTGGGAAGAGTTCTTTAAGACCGTTATTAACCAAGTCGAAGGTCTCTTTAAAACGAGTACGTGTTTCACGATCAATTTTGCGTATCGCATTCTCGAGAGTTTCTAAGGCTTCTAATAGATCTGCATTCTGTGCGTCGAGGTATTCTTTGCGCTCAGCTGCGGTTTTATATTCTTCAATAGCCGCCAGGTTAATAGCACCTAAACGCTGGATTCTATCTGCAACGGTTTGCAGCTGTTTAGTCCATTCGTCTTCAGTGGCCCCCTCAGGCAGCAATTCTAGAACTGCCGCTAGTTTAAAGCCCGACTCTTCTAGCTGTGCTTGTAAAGCAGAACGTCTGACGTCAACACTTTGAGCATCCAACCTAACCTTTTCTAACTGACCTCTAAGGGTATTAGCTTGCTGCTCAGTTTCATTACGTTTGCGTTCGACTTCACGCATGGATTGTTCTAGGGTCTCTAAATGACCACGAACTTGCTCAAGCGTTTGTTCAATTTCAATACGTTGTTCTAATAACGCCTCGAGCGCCAACTGAATTTCTTCGACAGGGTTATCTTCATCAGACAGCGAAGCTTGCAAATCGCGTCGTCGCTCGGCGAGTTGTGCCACCTGCTGCTGACTGCGCTGATAGCTTTGCTTAACTGAATCAATTTGGGTTAAAAGACTCTGATGACGCATAGCCAGCTGATGAGCTTGATCGCGAGCATCTCTGGCACGATGACGAACCTCATCGACGTTTAAGCGACTCGTGTCGCGCTCATTCAACAAGGCTTGTCGCTGATCGGTGTCACTTTCCATCGACTCAAGGGCTTCTTGCAGCAGCATTCTTGCCTCTTGTAGTCGTTCATTTTCCTGATCGTACTGCTCACTGACATCGGCAATATCGTGTTGTAAACGTTCGCGTTGCACCAAACGTTGTTCTACACGAACCCTGCGTGCACTTAATTGGGCTGTGCAATCACCTTGTTTTTTATTCAGATCTGCAACTTGCTGTTGCAAACCATCGCGCTGATTTTCTGCAAGCGCGGTCGCTGACTTGGCAGCGTCTAATTGCTGCTGAGCCGATGATATATTTGCTTGTGTTAGGTCAATTTTTTCTTCAAGAACGGCAAGGTCTTGTTTGCGCTGCATAACACCTTCGCTAGCGTCGTGTGCCGAGGTTACGCGAACCCAGTTTGGCCCTATGGCAATACCGTTTTGACAAATAATGGATTCACCGGCTTGCAACATATTACGCATTTCAAGCGCTTGATCGAGCGATTCAGCTGCATAAATACCCGCAAGAAAACTCGCATCACCCGTCACAAAATCTGCTAAGGCTGATAATCCAAAAGACCGCGCTGAGGCGCTAACTGCTGCTTTTTCAACAAGCTGAATAGTGCCTTTTGAAAACTCTCCTAACGCACCCGCATGGGTCGCGATATTATCAACGATTACAGCTTGCAAAGAATCGCCTAGTACCGTTTCAACGGCTTTTTCCCAACCTTTTGCAACCGTTAACGTATCTGCCAAACGTTTACCGGCATCAATATCTGATTGCTTAAACCATTTTTCTACTGCACCGCCTTCAGCACCCATAGCAGCATTCTGCAGGGCCTCTAGCGACGACTTTTTACCCATTAGGCGCTGCAGCTCAGTACGCTGTTCGTTGAGCTCCTCGGTCAATTGATCCGCGATTTGCCGCTTGCTGGTTAGTTCATCAAGGGTCGCTTGCAATGTTTCTTGTAGCTCAAGAGACTGC
Organism: Pseudomonadales bacterium; assembly: GCA_023255355.1. Classification (GTDB taxonomy): domain Bacteria; phylum Pseudomonadota; class Gammaproteobacteria; order Pseudomonadales; family JAHEIH01; genus JAHEIH01. The sequence continues at coordinate 1,848 of JALRIU010000145.1, forward strand.
ATCTCAAGTTCAGCAACTTGTTCGGTGAGCATGGCGATTTCTTCATCGCCCTCGATGGGGCCCATTTCACTTAGCTCATCTTCGAAACGACGACGGCGATCATGTAAACTTTGCAAGACCCTTTCAGCGTGCTGGATACGAGATTGCTGCACTTCTGCTAACTGCCTAGGTTTGGCAGCCGTCTGATTAAATTGATCCCAACGATGCTGCCAGTCATTCATCGATTCTTCAGCGGCCATAAGCGCTTCGGAAGCCAGATCAGCGTTTTCTTGTTGCAATTCTAACTCGGGTTCAATCTGCAACAATTCTTCCTGCCACGCTTCGATTTTCTCGTTATCCAACCGCATGTGCTGGGTTGCCTGCTCGAGGTTATATTCTGCTTGCTCTAGATCAGCGGCTAATTGACGGTTACGTTCTTTGCGATGTTGAATAGATTGTTCATTGCGCGAAATTTCTGCACCGACGCTATAAAACTGACCCTGAATCTTGTTGAAATTATCGCTCGCATCTCGAAATGCCTCGCGTTGATTTTCTATTTGCGTAATGGCCTCACGCTGTTCTGCAAGAACAGCTTCAAGATTAGTCTCAAGCGCCGACACTGCAAGATTTCTTTGCTGAGTTTGATCAGATAACAAGGTCCATTGGATGGCCTGTAATTGTGCCTTAAGGATTCGTTCTTCTTTTTTATATTCGGTATATCGCTCGGCAGCAGCAGCTTGACGTTTTAAATGTTGTAACTGACGCTCGAGCTCATCACGAATATCTGTTAATCGTTCTAAGTTTTCATGAGTACGCCGAATACGGTTTTCAGTATCTCGACGACGCTCTTTGTACTTAGAAATACCAGCTGCTTCTTCAATGTAAACACGTAGCTCTTCTGGCTTTGCTTCAATCAACCTAGAGATCATGCCCTGCTCAATGATGGCATAACTTCGTGGGCCTAAACCTGTGCCCAAGAAAATATCAGTGATATCCCGGCGACGACACTTAGTACCGTTCAGATAATAGGCATTTAAGCCATCACGGGTAACCTTGCGACGAATAGAGATTTCATTGAAAGCAGCGTATTCACCGCCGATCTTACCGTGCTCTTCAGAGTTATCAAAAATGAGTTCAATGGAGGCCTGACCTACAGGTTTACGTGACCCTGAGCCATTAAAAATGACATCGGTCATGTTCTCGCCGCGAAGATTTTTTGCTGAGCTTTCACCCATTACCCAGCGCACTGCATCAATGATATTAGACTTGCCGCAGCCGTTAGGTCCTACCACGGCATTTAGGTTGCCCGGCATATGAACGGTTGTTGGGTCTACAAAGGATTTAAACCCGGCAAGTTTTATCGATTTAAGACGCATTGAGGATGATTAAGCCTTGTGACGTTCTAGTTAATATAATGTCCCAAGTGTACCTGTTTAATTAGAGAAATTCACTACTTTCTAATCTACTTAATTGCTGGCCCCATAAGATCACCCCAGGCGGCTCTTATATAAATCACCATTGACCATAAAGTCAGGCCTGCTGCGACATACAGTAAAACCAAACCAAAAATCGACATGACACCAGAACCATTGGGAAAGGCTAGTAAAACGGTAAGCGAAACCATTTGCACAAACGTCTTCACCTTACCTATATATGAGACAGCGACTGAGGTCCGCTTACCCAGCTCAGCCATCCATTCTCGCAGCGCAGAGATAACGATCTCACGTCCGATGATAATTGCTGCAGGGACAGCAAACCAATGCGAACTGTACTGCTCAGTTAACAACACTAGCGCCACTGCAACCATTAATTTATCTGCTACAGGATCTAGAAAAGCGCCAAAGGGCGTCATTTGATTGAGTTTACGCGCCAAATATCCATCAAAATAATCAGTCACTGCCGCGGCGACAAAAACTACACACGCTGCAGTATAGTTCCAAGCAAACGGAAGGTAGTAAACCAATACCAATACAGGTATCAGTAAGATTCTAAACGCTGTCAAAATATTAGGAATATTCATTCAAACCCTTATTGCGTATGCAGTGCATCATAAATGTCCTGCGCCATTTTTTTATTAATCGATGGAACACCCTGCAAATCCTCTACCGATGCACGTTGCACCCCTTGTAAACCACCAAAATGGTTTAGCAACTCCTTACGGCGTTTAGGGCCTATCCCTACAATACCCTCAAGTGCAGAAACTTGACGCTTTTTGCCTCGCCGCTGGCGATGACCAGTTATGGCGAAGCGGTGCGCTTCATCTCGAATATGCTGTAACAGATGCAAGGCAGAATGATCAGAGGGTAGCACAGTTTCCAGCCATTTATCGCCGCTTCTTGCAATGAGTGTTTCAAAACCCGCTTTTCGGGTTGTGCCCTTTGCTATACCAATAACAGGAATATCGACTTGAACCTCACGCAATGCCTCTTCAGCTTGACCTACCTGGCCTTTACCGCCATCAATAATCAATAAATCAGGCAATCGGGCTTCACCATCACGCAAGCGTTGATAACGACGCTGGATGGCTTGATTCATAGCCGCATAATCATCGCCACCGGTAATGTCGTTGATGTTGAAACGTCGATAATCAGATTTTAGCGGGCCATTGTGATCAAAGACAACACAAGACGCGACCGTCAATTCACCACTGCTATGACTTATATCAAAGCACTCCATTCGTTGCGGCAATTCATCCCATTGTAAAACATCTCGCAACGATTCAAAGCGCTGCAAAACATTTTGTTTATCATTAACCGCCGATAGGAGATTTTGTTGCGCAGTATTAATAGCTAGATTTAACCACTGCTGCCGTTCGCCGCGCAGGCCAGAACGAAGCACAACCTTACGTTCAAAGCGTTGCGTCAATGCATCTTCAAAAATATCTGCATCAGCCAAGGTTACATTGACAAAGATTTCACGTGGCGGGCTAAACTGGCTTTCGATCGCGAGATAACGCTGCGCAATATAGTTACTAAGAACATCCTCTGCTGTCTCGTCCAAACGCAATTTAGGAAAATGACTACGACTACCCAAGACCTGCCCGTTGCGAACATATAAATGCTGAATACACGCCATACCATGGGATTCGGCAACCGCTAGCACGTCGATATCACCGCTGTCGCCACTGACGTACTGTGACTCCTGTAAATGACGCAAATAATTAATGCGGTCACGATATTCGGCAGCCTTCTCAAACTCAAGGGACATGGATGCAGATTCCATTCGTTCTACAAGCTCTTGCGTCACGGTTTGGCTTTTGCCGTTTAACACTTTTACCGTATCCTCGACTGCTTCGCTATAGACATCGCTAGCAACCCGATCTGCACAAGGCCCAAGGCAACGTCCAATTTGGTATTGCAAACAAGGCCGAGTACGATTGCGGAAATAGCTGTCTTCGCATTGTCGGACCTGAAAAACTTTCTGAAGAAACTCGAGGCTTTGCCTTACCGCACCAGCATTGGGATAAGGACCAAAATATCGTCCCTTGGCTTTTCGAGGACCACGATGAATACTTAATCTGGGCCAGTCACCATCGGATAAATAAATGTAGGGAAACGACTTATCGTCGCGCAACAAAATATTGTAAGGGGGCTTATTAGTACGAATAAGATTGTGCTCAAGCAGCAATGCTTCAGTTTCACTATTTGTGACCGTTACTTCGATCCTCGCGATTTTATTAACCAAGGCGACGGTTTTTGCGCTTAAGCCTCTTGCTCTAAAATAAGAACCCACTCTATTTTTTAGATTTTTTGCTTTTCCGACATAAAGCAACTCACCGAGATTATCAAACATCTGATACACCCCGGGTCGCGTCGTTAACCCTTTAACGTAGCCTTTTGCATCAAACTCTGTATCAGACATGTTCGATGACCTGCGGCTCTATCTGTAAGCGAACATCAAACAACGCTGCAACATCGGCTTGGACACATGCGGCAAGACGCAGCACATCGGCAGCGGTTGCGCCAGGCTGAGAGGTCAACACGAGTGCTTGCTGAGCATGCATAGCAACCAAACCCAGGGATTTTCCCTTCCAGCCCGCTTGCTCGATCAACCAACCGGCCGCGAGTTTTGCTTGGCCATTAGCTTGAGGGTAATAAGGCATAGCAGGATATCGCTCTAACAAGCTGCTTAAATGATAATTGTTTACCAATGGATTTTTAAAAAAACTACCGACATTAGGTATCACCAAAGGGTCGGGTAATTTACTCTGCCTAATAGAAATAACTGCTTGCACGACCTCATTGGCAGACGGTTGGGGATTCACTATGGCTGCCGCAAGCGCTGGATAATGTAACTGTGCAGTAAATTGTTTACTCAATTTCAGCGTTACATGGGTAATCAAAACCTTGCCTGCCAAGGCTTGCTTAAAAATACTGTCACGATAAGCAAACTCACACTGTGCATTTTCAAGCAAGAAAACTTCACCTGTCTCTATATAGACGCCGGAGACGCTCGCCAGTACGTCACAAAGCTCAACTCCATACGCCCCAATATTCTGGATTGGCGCAGCACCCACTGACCCAGGAATTAAAGCCAAATTTTCAATACCGAACCAACCTGACGCAACGCAGTGTAAAACTAATGCATGCCATTCGAATCCGGCAGCCACTTTTATCAATACTGAATCAGCTAATGAATCGTCAACAACCAGCGAGCGCTCACCGTATTTTATTACTAAGCCAGGCCAATCATGACAAAACACCACATTGCTGCCACCGCCAAGGGGCATAATCGGCAAACCTTGTAGGTTTGCCCATGAGATAACATCAATTAAACTCTCGAGAGTATCTGGTTCTGCAAAATATGCTGATGTCACAGGCAAGGCGAGAGTATTTTGCGATTGCAAATCCATCTGACATTGAATAGCGGCAGGAACATCAAACATGGTGGCGACTTATATGGGCAAGCAAGCCACGGCTAGCCGATTGACAGAGGTCAAAAACATGTTCAAACCCCTCGCTACCACCAAAATAAGGATCAGGGACATCAGCCTGCATATCTGCAAAATCTAAAAATCGACAAAGCGTTCCTTTGAAATTGCCTGGGCAGATTGCACGCAGGTCGAGCAAATTTTGTGCATCCATTGCAAGAATATAATCGAATTGATCAAAATCTTGACGAGTTACTTGCCGTGCTCTTAACCCACTAATATCACAACCACGCTGTTTTGCTGCACTTACGGCTCGGCTATCTGGGGGAGCGCCAATATGCCAATCACCCGTGCCTGCGGAGTCTACATAGATCGAATGCGCCGATGGATGCGAGTCAACCATGCTTTGAAAAATGCCCTGGGCGGTCGGCGAACGGCAAATATTACCTAAACAAACGAACAAAACATTGATGCTTGTTGACATCGTCAAGCCCTAACACGCTTCAACTTCATAGCAATAACGGGCCAATTAGAAAGAAAAATCGCTATTGAAAGAAACAAGAGATGGACGGGCCAAAGCCCAATATCAGCAGATAATTTTTCAGATTCAATCGCGCTTCTGACCGTACTCATGATTATCAAGTATGATAGATAAAGCAAAATGGCGGGCAACATTTTAGAATAACGCCCCTTACGATGATTGGTTCGACTCATAACTAGCGCGATCAATGACATAATCAAGACCATAATGGGTAGCGACATGCGCCACTGTAAGGCGGCCTGAGCTTCACTATCATTGCGCTGCCATAAATCAAAGGTGCTAGTCGTATCGATATCCGAGCGCTCGTCTAGATCACGATCGCTATCGTCGATGATTCTGCCCATCGTGGCAAACCGAGTTTGCTCGACATCTTTCCAACCTGGCGTAATGGTATATTGAAATCCGTTTTTAAGTTCCAGATAGCGAACATCATTCGTCTGATCAACCCGGATTCCTCCTTGATCAGCGACGACCAATTGCACTTGTCCCTCTCTATTCTTTTCAGGTATCCGCGTGGCAATAAAAACATCCTGCATTTCGCTACGGTCATCATTTAAACTTCGCGTATAACTTACTCGACTGCCATCGCCATAGAGCTTAAAGCTCCCCTCTACAATGGTATTAATACCTTCTGAGTTGCGTTTATCAGCGGCAATGAGGCTAGCCTTATTTAATGACACCGGTGCTAGGTAAAGACTTATTAGACCTACACTTAGACTAATAATTAACGACGAAGCCAGTGTAAATAGCGCAAGCTTTTTACTAGACACACCACACGCTGAAAGGATAGTCATTTCACTGTCTACATACAGACGACCGTAGGCCAACAAAATACCGATAAACATGCCGAGCGGCAGGATCAATTCCAGAAAGCTAGGCAGCCTGTATACAACCATCCAAAATAATACATCACCGGCTATTTGCCCCTTAGCGGCCATTGCCAAAAACTTCACTAGACGGGCACTGATGACGATCAACAACAATGAAAAACTCACTGCCGCTGTCGTGGTAAGAACCTCGCGCATTAGATATCGCAATAAGATCACGCGCGAGACTCCAAGCTTTCAAAATAGGCCCGCACACGCTCTAGATCCGCTGGGGTATCGACACCGCCTGGAATAGGCTTGCACGTTGGAGCAACCGCAATCGAGCCACCGTTAGCCAAAACCCTTAATTGTTCCAATTTCTCGATGGCTTCAATATTTGCTAAAGGCCATTTAACGAAGGCATCAAGGGTTGCTACTCGGTAGGCATAAATACCAATGTGGCGGAAATAATTTCCCGGCTGCCATTCACCCTGGCTAGCAAATCCGTCTCGATCCCAAGGTATGGGTGCACGACTAAAATAGAGCGCTAGTTGATGCTGATCAGCGACAACTTTGACAATCATGGGATTCATAAGGTCTTGCAACGACTCAATCGGCTCACAAAGGGTTGCAACATCGGCACCGCTGCAGTCATTGATCAACATCGCCACCTGATTTATCACCTCAGGAGGAATCAAGGGTTCATCACCTTGCACGTTAACG
>JALRIU010000163.1 GCA_023255355.1 Pseudomonadales bacterium
CACCGTGTTGTTTGTATTCGTCTAACACACCAAGCAGTTCTAGGGAGCGCAGTGCCGGGCCGTTGTAGGTAATGCCTGCACCATCGGTGCGCCATTTAGGATCGATCTCGATCAAATCGACGTCGACGCCGGCTTTTGATAAAAGAATAGAAAGTGACATGCCGGTGAAACCACCGCCAATAATACAAACGTGTTGTGCTGCACAACTCATAGTGTTTACTCCTGATCGTTGAGCCAATGTACATTGCCGTGATCGTCTGTTTTTAGCGCGATCGGCTTTAAGTACATGCCTTGACACGGTGAGGTAACTCCCTCGCCTGTTCTTATTTCAAACCGTGCGCCATGGGCGGCGCACATGATGTATTGTTTATCGCCATTCAAGTATTGGTTCCGTTTCCAGGCCATGCTGGTCCCTTGGTACCCCAAGTGTGGGCAGGCGTTTCTCCAAGCAAAGATACCATCGTACTTTTTAACGACAAAACCGTAATCCTTACTCTGTTCAGCTAACTTGATACCGACAGATCCGTCGAGCGGGATCTCGTCGATATGGCAGAGTAAGTGCCAGGACATTAGTGAGGGTCGCCACCGGGTCGCCAGTTAGCAACCAAGGTAAAGTTGTAAATCTGCGAATTATCCTCTGTGGCCATGCACTCGCGAGCTTCCCAGCTGTCGTCATGTAAGTCCATGTCGGCATCATACTCCACGTGTACGCCAAGAGGGCTGTTGAAGTACCAGAACCAGTTTGAACCCATGATGTGACGACCTGGCCCCCAGAAGGACTCATAACCCAGGTCTTGGAAGCGTTTGCCCGCTTGCAGCATGTCGCTTGGGTTGAGCATGTGGAAGGTAAAATGCTCAACACCTTGCATAAAGGGAGGTGTTTCAATCATGAACAATGTATGGTGATCCATGGTGCCCTGTGGTCGCATGAAGGGACCTAGTGGATTCATGCGGTCAACCACGCGGAAACCCAAACGATCCCTGTAAAACGCTTCAGCTTTAGCAACGTCTGGCACAAAATAAACCACGTGCGACAGTGTCTGTGGTTTTGGTGCATGATCTTTGATTGAACCGACTACGTTGATACCTCGGTTGGCTTTTGCACCGGGCACATTAACAATTTGATCGGCAACTTCAGTGTTTTTGCGGCAGGTTATTTGAAACGCTAGTGCAAAGCCTGAATCGTCGACACAATCAAAAGAACCATCGCTGTTTACACAGATGTCACGATCTTTACTAAGTTCAGCTTTCAATGCATCCAATGTCGCTTGGTCGGCCACGCCGTAAACTGTCTTGCGAATAGATGCACCAGTATGCAATGGCGCTGGAAGCGACGCATCATCTTTGTGACGGATTTCAACAAATGTGCCATCTACACCAGTGAAAACACCTCCAGAACTATCAACATTGTTGGGCGTTAATCCATAATCAGTCATGTATTTGCAGCAATCTTCGACGTTATCTACGCCAAATATGAGGCCATCAGGTCCAATGATATTCATTAGTAAATTCTCCGGTTTTTAATGTTTCCAGTCTATGGTCAGCCATGTCTAGTAACAAATTGTTTGTGATGATGCATAGTATTTGTCTTTGCGATAGCTTGCTGGATACTCATCATTTTGGCAAATACCTGATAAATATTTGTATGGTGGATAGGGGGGATTTAAAAACATGACTTCATTAATATTTGTGTTTCTTTAAACTAATTAAATTAAAAATAAATCGTTAAATTGGGACAATTATGAAGTTAGCAACCTATAAAAATGGAACTCGTGACGGCCGTCTTTTGGTCGTATCTAAGGATTTGAGCAAAGCTGCATACGTGGATGGAATTTGCTCTACTATGATCGAAGCAATTGAAAATTGGCAAGAAATTGCACCATCACTGCAAACCGTTTATCAGCATTTAAACGAGGGTAAAATCGAAGACGCTTTTGATTTTGATCCAACCTTGTGTGCCGCTCCTTTACCACGTAGTTATCAATTTATTGATGCTTCTGCCTTTTTGAATCACGGTAATATTATGGAGAAGGCCTTTAATCTTGTGGTTGAAAAACAAGAGGGTGTGCCAATTCTTATTCAACGTCAAAGCGATGACTTTGTCGGTCCATGTGACGATTATCCTTTTATCACTGAGGATGACCAAGGTGACTTTGAAGGCGAATTTGCTGTTGTCACTGACGAAGTTCCCATCGGTGTAAGTCCACAAGAAGCACTTAAACACATTAAATTGATTACCATTTTGAATGATATGTCGATGCGTGGTCATTTGTTCCGCGAGAAAAAAATGGGATTTGGTTTTATTCTTGCCAAGCCAAAAACAGTTTTTGCCCCAGTGATGGTAACACCTGATGAACTGGGCGATGCCTGGCAAGATGGTCGAATCCATCTTGATATGAATGTGCATCGTAACGGTAAGTGGTTTGGGAATCCAAATGGCGGGTCAATGGATTTTAGCTTTGGTGAGATCCTTAGTCACATTGCCTATAATCGCACCATGAAAGCAGGCATGATTTTGGGGTCAGGTACCGTCTCTAACCCTAACGTTGACGAGGTTGGTTCTGCTTGTCTAGCTGAACGTCGTGCCTTGGATATCATAGCTTATGGAGAGGCTAGAGAGCCTTGGTTGAAGTTCGGCGAAGAATTGAGTTTCGAAGTGTTTGATAAGTCTGGTCAGTCTGTATTCGGGCAAATAAAACACAAGGTCGTGAAGCATAGTTAGTCTCTAGTCTCTAGTCTCTTGTCGCGGGTCGCTGGTTGGCGATGTTACTTATTAACGTAGTATCCGATAGTCGATAAATAATTTATTGCTAGCCTTGCGACATTCAAATTTAGACAATTTTGTAAAAAAAATTTCAATTCAACTGCATCCGAACTATATTTACGTCTCGTCAAACAATGACATTACGATTTAACGATGCCCAAAAGGCATTTGTGCTAGCAAGGACTTCTTAGTGAATATCAAAAAGAACGTTGTTTTTCCTCTCATTATTATCATTGCTGGAGTTACAGTATTTCAGTTATTGCATGTCACCAAGCCTGAACCAGAGAAAAAAGAAAGTACTTCAAGGCCTCTTTCTCTTTTCGTTGAGCCGGCTCGTGCTGCAGATAAAACCCTCAACGTTTCGGTGACTGGTGAGGTGCGTGCACGCAGTGAAATAGATTTGGTTGCTCAAGTTTCCGGGCGAATCGTTTATATGAGTGATCAATTTAGCGAGGGCGGAAAGATTGGCCCTGAACAGGTGCTAATTAAAATTGATGACCGTGACTATAAGGTAGCTGTTGCCGGTGCTGAAGCCCGAGTTGCTGCGGCAGAAGTAACACTTGAGCAAGCTCTGGCTGATGCTGATGTGGCTGAAAAACAACTTCGTGGTTTCAAAAACCCTTCGCCGCTTGCACTGAAAAAGCC
>JALRIU010000251.1 GCA_023255355.1 Pseudomonadales bacterium
ATTGCCAGGACATCTTCGAGCGTTACTGGCTCGAAGAACAAGCGATCGGACGTATCATAGTCGGTCGATACAGTCTCTGGGTTACAGTTGACCATAATCGTTTCGTAACCATCTTCGCGCATTGCTAACGCTGCGTGTACACAGCAATAGTCAAATTCGATACCCTGACCAATGCGGTTTGGACCGCCACCCAAGACTAAAATTTTGTCTCGGTTAGACGCATTCGATTCACATTCTTCTTCATAAGTTGAATACATGTAAGCCGTGCTCGTAGCAAATTCTGCAGCACAGGTATCTACACGCTTATAAACTGGGCGAATATTCAAGCTATGTCTATGCTGGCGCACAGCATTTTGCGTCGTATTAAGTATTTCCGCTAAACGCAAATCAGAGAATCCCTTGCGCTTGAGACGAAACATTGACTCGCCATTAAGCTCAGTGAGCGCGATACCTGTTAGAGATTGCTCACTCTTAACAATATCTTCGATCTGCACTAAGAACCAACGGTCGATCTTAGTATGAGAGAATACTTCGTCAACAGTCATGCCAAAACGGAATGCGTCAGCAACATACCATATACGATCTGCACGTGGTGTTTTTAATTCTGCAATTAAAGTATCTTCGGCATCGTCAGCTTTTTCATCTAACAGTGGGTCGAAACCATTGCGGCCAACTTCTAAGCCACGCAATGCTTTCTGCACCGATTCTTGGAAGGTACGACCAATCGCCATTACCTCACCAACGGACTTCATTTGTGTCGTCAAACGAGAGTCGGCCGCAGGGAATTTTTCAAAGGTAAAACGCGGAATCTTAGTAACAACATAGTCAATACTTGGCTCAAACGATGCAGGTGTCGCACCACCTGTAATATCATTTTGCAACTCATCCAAGGTATAACCAACCGCCAACTTAGCAGCGACCTTAGCAATGGGGAAGCCCGTTGCTTTTGAAGCCAATGCAGAAGAACGGCTGACCCTTGGGTTCATTTCGATAACAACAAGTCGACCGGTATTAGGACATTGACCAAACTGAACGTTTGACCCACCTGTTTCAACACCGATTTCGCGCAATACAGCAATAGAGGCATTACGCAACACTTGATATTCTTTATCGGTTAAAGTTTGAGCTGGCGCCACGGTAATTGAGTCGCCGGTATGGACACCCATGGGATCAAAGTTTTCGATGGAACAAACAATGATACAGTTGTCGTTTTTATCACGCACAACTTCCATTTCGAATTCTTTCCAACCGATCAATGATTCATCGATCAATAATTCATTAGTGGGCGATAGATCGAGGCCGCGGGTACAGATTTCTTCAAATTCATCGCGATTGTAGGCAATACCACCACCAGAACCACCCATGGTAAACGATGGCCGGATAATGCAAGGAAAACCAATACTATCAAGGACTTGATACGCCTCTTCCATGCTATGAGCAATACCTGCACGAGGACATTCGAGACCAATAGCTTTCATCGCATGATCAAAACGCTCACGGTCTTCTGCTTTATCAATTGCGTCAGCTGTTGCGCCAATTAATTCAACATCATATTTATCCAAAACACCTTCACGGGCCAAGTCTAGAGCACAATTAAGTGCTGTTTGCCCACCCATTGTGGGCAAAATGGCATCGGGGCGTTCTTTCTCTATAATCTTTTCAACCGTCGACCACACTACCGGCTCGATATAAGTGGCATCGGCCATGGAGGGGTCTGTCATGATGGTAGCAGGGTTCGAGTTGACCAATATGACGCGATACCCTTCTTCACGCAAAGCCTTACAAGCTTGCGCACCCGAATAATCGAATTCACAAGCCTGACCAATAACAATAGGGCCAGCACCTAGGATCAAGATACTTTTAATGTCGTTTCTTTTTGGCATGAATCACTATCCAAACATGTATTGTCAGCGTGGCTGACTTAAATTCAAAAATTACTTAGCTGCTTCAATCAATTCGATAAAGTGATCGAACAAAGGCGCCACATCGTGTGGCCCTGGGCTTGCCTCAGGGTGACCCTGGAAGCTAAACGCTGGCTTGTCATTGCGGTGAATACCTTGCAAAGAACCATCAAACAAGGACTTATGCGTGACGCGCAAACAGTCAGGCAGGCTAGCCTCATCGACAGCAAAACCATGGTTTTGACTAGTAATCATCACTGTACCATTTTCTACATTTTGTACAGGATGGTTAGCGCCATGGTGACCAAATTTCATTTTCACCGTTTTAGCACCACTCGCCAGACCCAACAACTGATGCCCCAAACAAATACCAAATACAGGAATATCAGTTAATAAAATTTCTTTAATCGCCGCGATAGCATAGTCGCAAGGTTCTGGATCGCCAGGACCATTAGACAAAAACACACCATTTGGATTTAATTTTAAACAATACTACGAATAGGATTTTGCTGAACTGGAGCGGTTGGTGCCGGCCCTTGTGCTACAATCTCTTCTGGTTTTTTCTTATTATACATTTTATAAATAATCATTGATATGAAAGCGATAAATCCTAGAACAC
>JALRIU010000341.1 GCA_023255355.1 Pseudomonadales bacterium
CTCGGGCCTGAGCTATTGAATATTTGCCTAGCGATTGCTGATTCGCCGGCCTCGCCAAGAAACGCGGCATTATCTGACTGAGCAATATAAAGCACGCCTTGGCGAACACTGCCGTCTTTAAAAAATATCTCAGTGATTAAACGTAGATAGCCATTTTTTTCACGGTAATCGAGATGATCAAACTCATCAGCCGTCACCTTGTAGGCCATACCAAAGCATTTTGCCTGTGGCTCTGAAATCAAAGTAAGTACTCGACCGGGTTGAGTTGGTGTACCTCGATGATCATGGCTGCCCTGCCAAAAGCGGCGACTCCACCCCCGAATAAATGCTGGCTTAGCCTCAAGATAAGGAAAATCCACTTTGTAAATGAGCGATCCATAACCGAAAAGCCATATCTCATCGAGAGCTTCAAGATCGGCACGATTTTTATTGATCGAACGGGTGTCCTGTCGCATCGATTAAAATGGATTCAACGTAAAGCCCTGTTGCTGCAACAAGGCATGCTTGGTCATGGCAGATAACGCCACCTCTACACCTGGAAGAAATTCTTCGTTCTTCATGCCTAAAAATCCTGCCGATTGAGCACAAACAGCTACCTGAACCCCCGCCTGCATTAACGCATTCAAAAGTGCCTTATTGGGATTATCAACAAGTTCTCGCTGTTGATAACTTTCATCGCTAAGCAAATCTTGCCCAGCCTTACCATGCACAACAATCGCCAATTCAATATGATCAGCGGGAATACCCGCTTTAGCGTGCATATTTAAAAACCTTGCGGCACTCACGAACCCTCGATTGGGTTGATCGGACGTGCCTGCTTCGAAAACATCGAAAACAACTTTGAAACGCTCATCACCGGTTAAGGGATGGGTCTGCACCACATCATTAATAGTAGGACCAAAATCTTTGATGATCGGCCCCATTGAAAATTTATCTGCTGACCAAGCAAGCTGACTTAGCGTTATCAACCCTCCGAAAATTATGACCTTTAACATGCTGCCTCCATTGATAATATTTTAACGATGCTCAGCCAATAAACGATAGCTGTCTAGCCGCTCTTGTTGTGAATAGGTCACCGTAATCAGTGCCACTTCATCACAACCAAACACCTTTGCCAACTGACTAATTTCATCGAGGCATTCGTCAGGGTTACCCACCGTATACTCAGCAAGAATTTTATCAAACATAGCCTTTTGTGATTCTGGCATGACACGGTAGCTATCGCTAACTTGCTCAGGGGTCAAAAGCGGCTCTAAGGCACCCGTTTGCATCGATAACTTTCGGTAGGCAGCCGTTCCAGCAACGAACTTTGCCTGTTCAGTAGATTCTGCACAAACACATGCGATAGCCAACATGCGCTGCGGGGAGCCTTTATGGCCAGCAGCGTGCCAAGCTTGTAAATGTTTATCAAAAATAGATGGATGGCACGCAGCAGGGTTAATAAATCGCGCTAACGCCAAATTGTAACCCAAATGACCCGCTACCTCAGCACTGCCGCCACTCGACCCAAGCATCCATAATTCTGGTTGAGCTTGTGTATCAGGCACGGGCTTTAATGCGGAAAATGGATGATTCGCAGGTAAATCGCCCCGAACAAATCCTGCAAGTTGCGATGCTTGCTCGGCATACGCATCGCCATGTAGTGGTCGATGTGGAAAAGCTAAGGCTTGTGAAGCAAGACCACTGCCACCGGGCGCACGGCCGATACCAAGATCAATACGATTAGGGTATAGACTTTCCATAGACATAAAGCATTCAGCGACCTTTAGTGGGCTGTAATGAGACAACATGACACCGCCACTTCCGACGCGGATTTTTTCGGTTCGCGCAGCCAATGTCGCAACTAAAATCTCAGGACTGGGATTAGCAAAATGCTCACTATCATGATGCTCAGCTACCCAATAACGATGGTATCCCCAACCATCACATGCTTGAGCCAAATCAACTGTTAATTGCAGTGCTTGATGAGGTGCATGCGATCCGTGCACGGGTGACTGGTCAACGACGTTTAATTTTAACTGCATTTCCTTACCTTGCTGATGGTTTTACAGCGCTTATTATAAGTTGCACACTGATCATATAAAAACGCATTATCGATAGACCTTGCATTAAGCTTCAATTGGCATTTTACTTACTTAAAACACAAAGATAGAAGGATTGTTGTGAAAACTTTCATTTGGGATTTACCGTTGCGACTTTTTCACTGGGGATTGGTCGTA
Organism: Pseudomonadales bacterium; assembly: GCA_023255355.1. Classification (GTDB taxonomy): domain Bacteria; phylum Pseudomonadota; class Gammaproteobacteria; order Pseudomonadales; family JAHEIH01; genus JAHEIH01. The sequence goes on from JALRIU010000341.1 coordinate 2,220, forward strand.
CTTGTAAGCTATGCTTGGATCAGCGTAGAAATTCTAGAAAACTTAGATCACCATTTTTACTCTGGGTATGGTATTTTGGCCCTGTTAATCTTTCGTGTTATTTGGGGTTTTGTGGGACCAGAACACGCGCGCTTTAAATCATTTATTAAAAGCCCGTCGCATCTAGTTAAATATCTTCGAGGTAATACGCCAGAAAGTGGAGGCCACAATCCACTCGGCGCCTTCTCCGTTATCGCTATGCTTTTGGTGCTTTTAGCTCAGGCAGTATCAGGTCTTTTTTCGGATGATGAGTATTATTATTTTGGGCCGCTAACATCGTTAGTATCAAGTGAAACAGTTGGCATGATGTCTAACTTTCATCATTTAAATAGCAACATCATTTGGACACTAATTGCGATTCATTTGCTAGCGATTATTTTTTATGAACTTGTTAAAAAACAGCGGTTAATCATGGCCATGATCACCGGCTATAAATGGGATGAGACAAACCGCTTTAAAAAGATAGTTAACTCAAAAATAGGTAGGGCATTGGTTGCCATGGCAGTTGCTACTGCCATGGTGTATGGAATAGTTTCGCTAGGAAATTAATCGCGCTCTTTGTAATCTTTGTGACAACCACCACAGGCGGTGCGACCAAAATTACGCGGATCAAAATTAGCCATATCATAATCGTCTGCAGCGAGCTCACCGGCCATATCGTTTAAACGCTGTGCACGCTGCGCAAAATCAGCAGGATCTTCCCACACTGCAGGTTTAGCATGTGACCCCTCAATTAAACTATCAGCAATGAAACCTTCTGGAATTAACGTACTAATAAACTGCATATCTTGAGCATGTTTCTGAAAAGAGGCTTTGTCGCCAGTCATTTTAGCACCGACTAATTGACCCATTTTCCATTTAAGGGTTTGAAAAACGCCTTGGCGATAGTGAACTGCAGCCTCTTCAGGTGTCTCTTGAGGTTGAGCCAAAACGACACTACTTGCCAAAATCGCCGCACTTAACAAACTGATATGTTTTATATATTTCATGATCGTGTTCCTTTTATGATTTGTAATTGATCATAGCCTCGCGACTAAAAAGCAGCAACTTAATGTGAGAAGAAAAGAGCCAAGTTAACGCGTTACTTTTGGCTCATTATTCATTGATGGGGTAGTCCACCACAAAAACTGATTCCAAAATATCTAACTCACCCAATAATTGACCAAATTTAGCATGCTCTCGGTGGGGTAAGTAATGATCTCGCGCAGCTGCGTCAACAAAAGTGAACTGGTATACATGGGTAAAGCCTTGATCCAAACCTTCTGGGCTATTATTGATGCCGTATTCAAAGCGTAATATTCCAGGAATTTTATCTTTGAGGCTTCTCAATGTATTGGTAACTTTATTGATGTCTTGTTGACTTGCCTCTGGCTTATATTTAAAAACCACGACATGTCTTAGACCTTGATCTTGGTTTTGCTCTGACGCATTAGACATACTTAAAAACCCCAGTAGAAACAAAATGAATAAATAACGCATAGTAATCTCACTTATATTGTCGCTGGGCGCCCAAGCATACTTAACTCATAAACATAGGCCGCAACGGACTCACCTGAAAGCAGGCGAACAGTACTTATGACCCGCTGATAACCCTCGCCTTCAAATTCATCTAATAGTACCCAATGCTGGCCTAAATTATCAGAGGTAAGCAACTGACCTTCTATGGCAACCCCTTGCGAATCTAAAACGATACCTGGGTAACCGAATGCTGGACCGCTACCTGACGCGAAATATTGACCGTATATTATTGCCGGTTGCCAAGCACCAGCAATGGACTCAAGGTGATGAAAGTTTATTTCACCAGGCCGTAAGGTACCGTAAACGAAGAGATTTTTATGCATTATTTTGCTCTTAACGCTGTACGTAAAAGCTCACCATACACAACAAGTTGACACAGTGTCTAGTAGAAGTACGAGGCCTGCAAAGAAAGCACATTACCCACACCATCTAAATTTCCATTAGGACCTGCGCCTTGGGCAAAATTTATTGCCTCTGCACTGCGAATTTCATAGTTGATCGTGATACGGTTTTTATTATCTAGAAAATATTGTGCGCCCAAGGTGATGCCATCAAATTCGACTTCAAATTTATTATCTTCAAGTCGATTATAGACATCATATCGGATATCCAATTCCCAAGGAGTATCAACAAAACGATAGCCCCCTTCGATGTAATAACCCGTTGCGCTTCCATAAGCTCCATGACCAGCTGTTGCATCGGGGTTGCCCGCTGCTGGCCCCATACCAAAGGACGGATTGTGAGGCGCGACCCAAATCATACCGTCACCCTTGAACATTTCCCCTGAAACACGCACCCCACTGCGAAGATATTTAAACCCTACACCGTATCTTTCACGATCATAATCAACAGGATTATAAATTCCATCATTGGTCAAATCTGCTGTTCTGACACCGTTTTGTCGCCAACCGAAATACTTGATACCTTGCCGACGGCCACCTTTGCCACCGAACACTTTCTCTGTAGCCAAATAAACGTAGGTATCCTTGTCGTTGTTATCATCGTCAAACTTTAACCCATTGCCGTTGCCTACCATAAGGGCATAAGTAAGCTCCCATTGATCTGCTAATTTGAAAGTATCAAATACTTGCACGCCGACATCACGAAAAGCTGCAACGCCACGCTTATAACCATTTAAATCCGTCTTTGAATCAAGGGGTTGTGGAGCAACATTCGGGGTATAAAATTTATTCGCAAACCGCTCTAACAATAGTTGGTTGGTGGCCCAAGTAAAATTGTTATAGTTGGCAACGGCTACCCCGCGCAAGCCCTCTTCTGCGGTCGGAGTTTTAAACAAACCGATACGAACTTTGGCTCCTGCTATATGTGTAAAGGTTAAGCTAGCATCTACGATTTTAGGGGTATTTCCCTCAGGCTCGGTGATGCCATTGTTACCTGCCTCAGTCAATAAGGCATAGTTGATATGGCTATCTTTTCCAAAGGCGACGCCTCTTATTCCTAGCCGAGCTCGATTGATATTAAACGCTGACTGTGACTGTAAGTCAGGACCAATGACCTTGGGTGATATATACAGGCCAGCTGCATTTGGATCGCTATCATTCGACTGATATTGTGCTTGAATGAATCCCCACAGTGTTCCGGGGTTATCACTACCTTTCGGCTCGGTGCCTTGCAAGGTTAGCCAATCTGCGGCTTGGCTCAAGTGCCAAGGAAATGAAATCAATGATATGACAAAAAAAGAACGACAAATAATGTTAGCAACCAAAACGAAACTCTCATGTGCAAGCTATATATGCGAGTAAGTATAGGACAAGAAATATAAAACTGCTGATAATGCGAGGTGTCGAAAATTACCAGCCCATTGAACACGGGCTGGGTTGATAAAGCAAAAGGTTAAATTGGGAAGTGACCGGCCTCTGTTTCTAT
>JALRIU010000007.1 GCA_023255355.1 Pseudomonadales bacterium
ATCCCAACCAGGCAAATGGAACAGGCTCGTGCCCATATTGTTCCTTGGCAAGTTCAATCAAACGTTTAGTCACGGCATCACTTATGGCTGTTAAAAAATGACTAATCTGATTGGCTTTGATACCTGCATTGACCCATTCCACCATCATGGTAGGTAAACTATCGACGACCGATTTCATCGCATCAATACCAATGGCTCGACTAAGATGCTGCACTAAATTGACTGGATCATCCTGCCGCGCCAGCATCAGATCCGAGGTCGTTATAATACCTAACAGACTTTGCCCTTGCAGCGAGTCAACGATGGGCAAATGGTGAATTTTATTGCGAACCATCAACAAGGTCGCATCAAACAAGGTCGCGTCGACATGAACCGACTTAGGATTTGGCGTCATTATGTCTGAAATTGGCGCATTGATATCTAATCCAGCCGCAACCACCCTCTGACGAAAATCACGGTCAGTCACAATCCCCACAACCTTGCCAGCTTCTAGCACCATACCTGAGGATACTCGCCGTGCAGTCATCTTGGCTGCAGCTTCATGGATACTCTGCTGTGGCGTAAAACTTAAAACATCGCGTGTCATAATGCTATCGACATGTCGCATCAAATTATTGGGTTCAGGGGTATAACGTGCGGCACGGCGAAGGCGGCGGTGTAATTGCTTGTGGTAATGCCGATCTACGTCTCGATTAGACGAAGAAAGCTCATCAAAAGCCGCCTGCGGCAGGGTGTATAGCAGCGAGTCTTCGTAAAGTATCACGGTAACATCAGGGTTTTCAGCAAAAATCCCAGTTAGGACATAACTTTCGCCTTCGCCCATGCGGTCGAGTAAGCGTTTGTCTTGGCTAATAATATCGATAGCACCATTGCGAATAATGCGTAGGTCACCTTGGTGCTTAGAACCACAAATATGGCCACGACGATAATAATTAATTTCGATTTTTGCCGCTAAACGCTGCAAAAGGGCATCATCGAGAAGATCAAAAGGTGGACAGGTCGCCAAAAACTCGACCACCATCATCAATTCAGGGCTAAGCTCCTGTTCGGACACTATAGACCCTCTTTACGAAAATCTTTGTGATATGAGGTTTCATAAGCGAGAAAAATAGCGGTCGCCTCACCAAAATAAAAACTATCGTTGATCGACATGACCACATTCAGGACATCGGTTGGTTGTGGATCTATAGACAATGGCAGTACCCATTGCATGGCAGAGGCGTCCACCATATTGAAATCCATAGGTAAGTTTTGGCTAGGATCGCCAATCGCTAACTTAATACCCTGCAAGGGAAGATTACTAGCCGCCACAATCGTCTTGGTTTCAGCCTGCCATTCGAGTTTGAGTTCGACATCGCCATTCACCATTCGACAGATACCACTTTGGTGTTCACAATTGGCCCGTGCTGCGAGCTTATAAGAGGCGCCTGCTTTAGCTGTCTGTGGCTTTTCTGCCACCATATAATCAACTCCAAAATAAGCAATGACCGCCAGAATAGGCGCAACGATAAAAGCAATAACGACGTGTTTGTTGGTAAACATAATGGATCTCAATTGTTGTAATTTGCAAAGACTATAACACGTAAATACCTTAGTCGAGATACGACCTTGGTCAAAGTTTTAACTAAAGAGCAAAATTTATTTGGTGACGATCTATCGCTAAATACAGTGGCGCTCCCACGGGGCTAGACACATTGGGTAGCAACCTATTTTATTGCGCGAAATAAACAAAAAAGGGCGCCCATTGGACGCCCCTCTCTTGAAAACCAATCAGTAAAGATTAGTGATCTTGTGCAGCAGAAACACCTGATGGAACACGGATATTTTCGATCATATCCTGAACATCTTGTGGTACTTCACTTGTTGCATTTGAAACAACATAAGCAACTACGAAGTTAACGATTGCACCGATTGTACCGAAAGCATTTGGCTCAATACCAAAGAACCAGTTCTTACCAAGATCTTGCATGTAAGTTAGCTCTTTGATGAACAAGAAGCCAGTATGGTTGAATACGTAGAACAAAGTTACCACGATACCTGCGACCATACCTGCAATCGCACCTTGTTTGTTAACACGCTTGCTGAAGATACCCATCATCAACGCTGGGAAGATAGATGAAGCAGCCAAACCAAACGCCAATGCTACCGTACCTGCCGCGAACCCAGGAGGATTCAAGCCAAGGTAACCAGCAACACCGATGGCACCAGCCATTGCAATACGGCTATACAGCAATTCAGTTTTCTCATCCATGTCAGGTGTTAGTACACCCTTCAACAAATCGTGTGAAATCGAAGATGAGATAGCTAGCAACAAACCAGCAGCCGTTGACAACGCAGCAGCTAGACCGCCCGCAGCAACCAATGCAATTACCCAATTAGGTAGTTTTGCAATTTCAGGGTTTGCCAACACCATGATGTCGTTATCAACTTTCAACTCGTTGCCAGCCCAGCCATTTGCCGCAGCAACTTCTTGGCCCTTAGCAGACTTGTCGTTGTAGTACTGGATTAAGCCGTCGCCGTTTTTATCTTCGAACTTCAATAGGCCGGTTTTTTCCCAGTTTTTGAACCATTCAGGTGCATCAGCATAAGCTAGGTTTTGACCCGTTGCTGCAGGCTGAATTGTTTCATGTAGGTTCAAACGCGCCATTGCTGCTACCGCTGGTGCAGTAGTGTAAAGAATCGCAATGAATACCAACGCCCAACCAGCAGATGAACGCGCATCTTTAACAGTTGGTACAGTGAAGAAACGAATAATAACGTGTGGCAGACCCGCAGTACCAATCATCAATGACATAGTGTAAACGAACATATTTAAGGTGCTCAGACGAGGACCTGTGGTGTAGTTCGCAAAACCTAAGTCAGTAATAACTTGATCGAGACGGACAAGTAATGGCGTACCATCAGCCAATGAACCACCTAGACCCAACTGAGGTATAGGATTACCAGTTAACTGAAGTGAAATGAAGATTGCAGGAATTGTGTAGGCAAAAATCAATACACAGTATTGAGCAACCTGAGTGTAAGTAATACCTTTCATACCACCAAGAACAGCGTAGATGAATACGATGGTCATACCAACATAAAGACCTGTGTCGTAATCAACTTCTAGGAAGCGTGAAAATGCAAC
>JALRIU010000044.1 GCA_023255355.1 Pseudomonadales bacterium
CGCGGTTAACCACATCACAACATGCCTTAACAGCCGCCTCACCAGGTACTTGTGGATCAAAATCCCACAATAGCGCACCGGTTTTTGCATCGTAGGCTTTAACCTTTGACCAGGCCGTCGTGATATACATTTTGCCATCAATTACCAAAGGCGTTGCCTCTTGACCACGCTTAGTATCAAGATCAGCGTACCATTCAAGGCCCAATTGATTAACGTTTTCAGTGTTAATTTGAGCATTAGGACTAAAGCGCTGCGCCTTATAAGACCGATTATATGTCAACCATTGCGATGTTTCGCTGCCGGCATTTTTTAAGTCAGCATCGGTTACCAATGCTTTGGCTGCGACCGACTGTTGTTGACTATCAGAACATGCCGCCAACACTGCGGCCATACCTAAAATGATTGCTGTATGCTTGATCATAATGAATACCTGTACCTTTAGTTATCGTTATGTACCCAAACTGAGGCTATTAGCCCCAGCGGTTAATCTCTGGCCCGATTGGCCATGCCTTTTCTGGCGAACCTGAAACAGACATCGATAGTGCTTTTGCGACACTGGGTCTCGCTTCAACACGGGACATCCAAGCAGTGACTGCGTCATGCCCTGCAAAAGCTTCCGGAACCAAGCTTAGCATACCACGCAACCAGCTGTAGGTTTCCAAATCAGCCAAACTAAAATCGCCAAAAATCCAATCACCTTGTAATGAGGACTCAACTTTTTCGACAATTTGCACAATTTTGCCACGGCATTCTGCTAAACGCTCTTCAGCATATTCGCCGTTACGCGCTTCTTGCCAACGGCCACGAATATCTTCGGCAACAATTTTGTCTGTCATTGCAGCAAAATCATCATCAGACATAGCCTTTAATGAAGCCTGTAGATAGGCATGATTGCCTAAATAGGATGCGGCAGGCGCGACGCGCTCGATCACTTGACGGCACCAAACCATAATTTGCCAACGACGGTAGGCGTCACCAGAAACTAAAGACGCCTCACCAGCAGATTCATCTAACATACAGCCGATAAAGACCGAATCGGCCATTGCCTCACCGTTGTTAACCAATACTGGACCTTCGCCCTCTACGCTTCGAACCACTTCGGCACCGTAGTTAATGGGTAAATTATGACGTGCCCCGGCACATAGATCGATCGCTTCAAATTCAGCGTCGATACCTTTTTCAAACAGCGCTGCCATAACGGTTAGAGACGCAGCATTGGGTTCTCCATGATAAAGTTTCATTGCATACTCCTCTTACTTACGCTCTAGGAAAGTCACACGACTGGCAAGTTCAGTGCGGCCTTTCGCCCAAGTTTCTTTAGTGGCAGGACGCTCGTAAATTTTACGCAACCATTCCATCGTGTGGGGTGTTTTCTCATCGTTACAATGCTCAGGCTGAGACATGGGTAGCGCAAAACCTAGGTTGAAGCCGTTAACATCTGCCAACGAATACTCGTCCGTCGCCAACCATTTGTGCTTAGTAAGCTCTTCTTCCAACATTTTTATACCTATGATGGCGCGCTCTTGTGAGACGCGAAGCTCTTCTTCACTAAACAAACCATAGATCGCTTTTTTCCATGCCACACGACGTTCAGGCATGGGGATACGCTCAATACGGGCAGCCAATTCTTCAGGATCACGATCTCGCACCGATGGACCTACGAAGAAACTCCACCCGAGCATACTCACAGATGGCGCAAACCACTGATCGAAAAACTTCATCCACCAACGCACACGCCAGCGCGCTTGCGGATCACTTGGCATAAGATCTGGACCGTCGAACGCCTCGTTTACATATTCCATAATCGCCGTTGATTCAGTCAACATCAGATTTCCATGGGTCATCGCAGGAATCGTTCCCTGTGGATTGATCTTTAGGTATTCAGGATCGTGTTGATCAAAATTGAGTAGATCGAGGTAGTGGCTATTATATGCCACACCTTTTTCAGCGAGGGCGAGCATGGGTTTACCCGAATTGGCATTGGGCTCCCAATGGTAGAGTGTTACGTCAGTCATTCTTGACACCTATTTTTCACTTATAATTATTGCTGGTTTTACCCAACAGTTTTAAAACTGCCTCAGTCACGAGGCAGCAAATGTTTTTGTACCTTGCCAGATGGCGTTCTCGGGACTTGATCGGTAATGATGACACTGGCGGGCACTTTGAATTTAGCTAATCGCTTTAAACAGTGATCGATGATCGCTTGTTCGGTCAGCGTTGAACCTGATTTTAATGATATAAATGCACGGCCAACTTCACCCCAGCGCTCATTAGGAATCCCAATGACAGCGACGTCAGCGATATCGCCTAATTCGACGATAATACGCTCCACTTCTGCGGGATATACGTTTTCACCACCAGAGATATACATGTCTTTTTTACGGTCAACCAGATAGTAAAAACCATCTTCATCGCGACGCGCAGCATCGCCAGTTTTGAACCAGCCATTATCAAATGATTTGGCCGTGACCTCTGGCTGATTCCAGTAGCCTGGTGTTACGCTTGGTCCACGAATATACAATTCACCCACTTCACCTTGTGTAACGTCGTTTCCGTCTTCATCGACAATACGCGCTTGCACTGTCATCAATGGAATACCGCAACTGCCCGCTTTTTCGATTAAACGCTCGACATCAAGCACGGGCATAGCAAAGTTAGACCCAGTTTCTGTCATACCAAAGCCATCCGAGAAGCGGATGCCCGCTTTAGCAAATCGCTCGATCTGAGCACGAGAGTTCGGCGCCCCACCGGTTACGTACATTTTTAACCCGGCAAACTTTTCAGGGGTAAAATCTGGGTGTTGCCATAGCGTCGTCGCCATTTGTGGCACCGAGAAATAGTGAGTAATTTTTAACTCTGGCGAAGCGATACGCTCGATGGTCTTTGCAGGGTCAAAACCACTGGAGATCCAAACTGTGCCGCCAAATAAGATTGGCACACGTGTCGCAGCAAACAAGCCTGCGGTATGGAACATCGGCATATCGCAAAGGAAAGAGGATTCATACGACAACAAACTTCCAAGACCAAAGTTACTGTTACCCCAGAAGGCATTTTCCTCTGTCACCATAACACCCTTAGGCTTACCACTCGTACCTGAGGTATACAACAACGTCGAGGGTTGATCCCACTCTTGGCGGGCGTCGGCTGGAGGAACAGCACCCTCCGTACCTAAAGTTTCTACGTCAGTTAATGCCATGACTTCGACAACATCATTTAGCGCATCGAACTTAAAATCTTGATCACAAAACATGACTTTAGGCTGAGCATCTTGCATCAACTCTAATATTTCTGATTGAGCTAGGCGCCAGTTATAGGGCACCAAAATCGCCCCGGCGCGAATACAGGCAAATTGAAGAATTGCGATATTGGGATGATTTTTGGCAAGTAACGCAATGCGAACGGTACTCTTAGGACCATAGCGATCAACCAGCCAAGCAGCTATGCGGTTAGCTGCAGCATCAAATTCAGCCCAGGTCCAGCGACGGCCTGTTTCAACGCACCCCAAGGCTGTTCTTTTCGGGGTGGTTTCGGCGTATTTCTTAACCGGGTCAAATAAAATTCTCATTCACATTCCTTATTGCTTAACATTGAATAGACGATCGCGGTCGGCGTCATCCATTTTTTTGTTAAGGTCTACAATATCAGTTCCTACATTGGCACCTTTGTCTAGTGCAGGGCGCTGAGCCAATTGATTGAACCAACGCTTAACATTGGGAAAATCTTCTAGGTCTTGTCCTTGCCAGTCATAGCGGAAGATCCATGGCCAAGTCGCCATATCTGCGATCGAGTATTCACTGCCGGCAATAAATTCGTTATCCGCTAGGCGACGGTCAAGTACGCCGTACAAACGCGCCACTTCTGTTTTGAAACGGTGACGAGCTTCTTCATTAACTGTACCAGAATAATGCACGAAATAATGCGCCTGGCCACAGTTGGGACCAATACCGCCAACTTGCCAAAATAGCCACTGCATCACCTGCATACGACCATGAAGATCTGCAGGCATAAATTTACCTGTCTTTTCAGCCAAGTACATCAAGATCGCACCTGATTCAAAAATTGCAAGCGGGCCACCTTCAGCATCGTGGTCAACAATCGCAGGCATTTTGTTATTCGGAGAGATCTTTAAAAACTCAGGTTGGTGCTGATCACCCTTAGTAATATCAATCGGATTAACCCGATACTCAAGGCCGCACTCCTCCAACATAATGGTAATTTTTTTGCCATTACCTGTAGGCCAATAATAGAGGTCGATCATAATAGGCTCCGATGATTTTTTTTGAGAAAATGATATTAGTGTTTATGTCCTGCCATGTAAATACTGTATCCAAAATTGTCATTATTATGTGAGTAAAGGTTGACACCACATTCCCCTTCAATTAGCTTTAAACACTGGCCTTCATCGATAAAAAGCAAACATTTAAGCCAAATTAAAAATTAACTTTTTGTATACATAAATATAAAACTGCAAGGAAATACCATGGATAACACGTCAGATATAGCTACCCTTCAAGCACAGGTGAGTGAGCTCACCAAACGCCTTACCAACGTCGAAGATCGCCTAGCCATTGAGCGCTTACAATTCAGCTATGGTTACTACTTAGACAAATGCCTCTATGAAGAAGTAGTGGATTTGTTCGCTGACGATGGCGAAGTGGTATTTTTGCGCGGCGCGTTTAAAAGCAAAGAATCTGTCGCACGACTCTATATTGGCCGCTTCCGTAAAAAATTCACAAATGATTACAATGGTCCCGTCTTCGGCTTTCTGCTTGATCACGCACAGATGCAAGGCATTGTTACCATTAGCGATGACGGCAAAAGTGCAAAAGGTCGCTTCCGCAGCATGATGCAAGCGGGTATGCACATGATGGCAGGTGCCGACACAAGACAGTGGTGGGAAGGCGGCGTGTACGAAAACGAATACGTCAAAGTAGATGGCGTGTGGAAGATCAAGCGCTTGAACTATCGGTGCGCCTTCCATGGTACGTTTGAAAATGGCTGGGCATACACCAAACCCAACTTTGTACCTTTCTACACTGAAGCCGATTTATATCCTGGCAACCCAACAGGCCCAGATGCCATTGATTATACGGCAGTAAGTTGGCCAGAAGTTGATGTAGTAGATTTTCATTACCCCCACCCTACCACAGGTGCTCCTTGGGAAGGACAACGTCCACGCCCTGAGTAATTCGCTTTGCAACGCCCGTTCTTTTGGGCGTTTTATATTTAAGGAAACAACTATGTCACTAGAATTCCCGAAAAACCCTGGGTTTAGCGGATTTAATGCACCATTTCGAATGAACATTGATCTGCACGATGCTGAATTTGAGGGCGAAATACCCGAAGAGCTAAACGGTCACTTTTATCGCATCCAACCAGACTTCATATATCCACCACGTTTTTCTAATGATGTACCCTTTAATGGCGATGGCAACGTAACCCTATTTAATTTTCAACATGGCCGAGTAGATGTTAAAACTCACCATGTAGAAACCCAACGCTATAAAGCACAAAAGCAAGCCCGCAAGGCACTGTTTGGTACCTACCGCAACCCGCGCACAGACCTAGACGATGTCAAAGGTTTAAGCGGCGGCACTGCCAATACCAATCTTATTTTTCACGCGGGCAAACTGTTTGCTTTGAAAGAGGATAGTCCACCGGTTCAAGTCGACCCATATACCCTTAAAGGGATCGATGATTACTACACTTTCGACGGCAAGATGACGGCTAAAACCTTTACCGCCCACCCCAAAATTGACCCAGTCAATGGTGAGATGATCGGCATAGCCTACGAGGCAAAAGGCGAAGCCAGTAAAGATGTCGCTCTTTATGCTGTCGACAAACAAGGCAACGTCTGCTGGGAAGCTTGGATTGAAGTTCCGTACGCCGGCATGATTCACGATTTTGCAATTACCGAAACCCATATTGCTCTATTGGTTACGCCCATGGCTGTCAACGTAGAGCAGATGGAGCAAGGCGGAGTTCACTTTGCCTGGGACTCAAGCCTACCCAGTTATTTTGGCGTAGTTGCACGCAATGGTGATGGTACCGATCTGCGCTGGTATGAAGGCCCTGAAAAATGCGCCACCCATGTGATGAACGGTTTTAATGACGGCAACAAAATCATCGTCGACATGGATATGGCCACCGGCAACCAGTTCCCATTCTTCCCTAGCCTACACGAACAATTTGACCTACAACGTGCTTCAGGCAGGCTAACTCGAATTACCATAGACCTTGACGACAAAGAGGCAACAACTTATCACACAGAGGTAATGTACCAAGATATTGGTGTGCTACCCCGCACAGACGAGCGTTATTGGTCTCGCCCTTACAATGTCGGTTTTATGCCATGCATGGACCCAACCAAGCCCCGTTCACCAAGCATGGCAGGCAATGTTGGAATGACGTTAAATACATGGGTGCGATATGACCACGATAAGCGCAGCTCGCAAACTTACTTTCCTGGTGAAAACTACACCTTACAAGAATGCCAATTTGTCCCCAAATCAGACGATGCCCCAGAGGGCTGTGGCTATTTAATGGGTATCGCCAATAATTTTGACACCATGCTGAGCGAACTTCATATACTTGATGCCGAAAACATCGCAGCGGGTACCATCGCAAAGGTCAAATTGCCTGTTCGCCTTAGACAAGGGGTGCATGGCCATTGGGTAAGCCGCAATAAACTCGAAAGCTAATCGCAAAGGCCTGCTCTGACCCGAGCAGGCCCACACATCATCTCTCCATATTTTTTTAACGCCCATTGTTTTTGAAACTTTAAAAACGTTAGTACGTATAATCCTATATTTACATGGTGGTTGTATGATTGACATTCAGACATGCCTTCAGCGTGCAAACCAGCCAATACCTTATGGTAGCGAGCTTGATTTAATAGATTTTATTCCCGTAGCTTCAATGACCGCATTAATTGAACCTCTTCCCAATTATTGGCATCAATTAAGTGAATCCGAAATAATGTCGTTTATTGAACATAACTGCAAATCAACAATGTCTGCCGTTGGCGCATGGCAAGTCATTATCAACAAGGCTCAGTTTTTATTAACCGACAGTGCTTTAAATATTAATGACATAGACTAACCACTACCTCTTCCTTCCAATAATCTCCCTACTTTTTGGCATAGTGCCTGTTTTGATTGCAACCTAAACATACCCTCCCGATCATGATTTAATTGCGCAAATAGCAATAGGCATACAACGATGAAATATTGTTGTAATATAACGCCCCCGTTGCATGCGAGCTTATGATTAATTGCATGCTTTACATTTGGCCTTTGGGACCCTTTTATAGTGACAGACATCAAGGCACCAGCGAGCGCTAACGAAGAATCGTTACTGCGCGTCTTTACGATTCCTGAAACAAGTGAATCGACCTTGTCGTTAATTGAAAAAGAGATCTCTGAAAACCTAAACGGCTTTCTGGAGCAACAAATTGTTGCTATGCAAAAACCCATTGGCCAAGTCGAAGAAGATTTTAATAGTAGCGTCATCCCCGAAGAGCCCATGTGGGTCAGCGATTATGGCGATCAAATGCTGCAAAAGCTGATTTCTCATTCAGTGCATACCTCATCCCCAGGGTTTATTGGCCATATGACCTCAGCCATGCCCTACTTTTTGTTACCACTAGCAAAACTCATGGTGGGCCTCAATCAGAACGTTGTTAAAGTTGAAACCTCTAAGGCATTCACACCCATGGAGCGACAAGTAGTTGGCATGTTCCACCACCTTGTCTACCAGGAAAGTCCGGCCTTTTATGAAGCTTGGATGCACAATGCTGGAGCATCACTTGGTGCTTTTGGTTCGGGGGGAACAGTTGCAAATATAACTGCGCTTTGGGCCGCACGAAATCGCTGTTTTGGCCCAGATGGAGACTTCCAAGGTGTCGCCCAAGAAGGTATGTGCGCCGCCCTGAAGCATTATGGTTATGACAATACCGTCGTGCTGACATCAAAACGCGGTCACTATTCTTTGAGCAAAACAGCAGACATTCTTGGGATAGGTCGTAACTCATTTATTGCGATTGATGTCGATGCACACAACAAGATTGATATCGCTAAACTTCGTCAAAAATGTACCGAGTTAACTGCCAAAAACATTCGTATCCTCGCGATTGTTGGCATCGCCGGGACGACTGAAACCGGCAATATCGACCCGCTCGAAGACATGGCCAGCATCGCCCAAGAATTTAACACTCACTTTCACGTAGATGCAGCTTGGGGCGGTGCCACCTTGTTGTCGAATAATTATCGTCATCTATTGAAAGGTATTGAGCACGCTGAATCGGTAACCATCGACGCTCACAAACAATTTTATATCCCCATTGGGGCCGGTTTAGTGATCTTCAAAAACCCTCAATTATCTGACTCTATCGAGCATCACGCGCAATATATTTTACGTGAAGGCTCTAAAGATATTGGTATCCATACACTAGAAGGCAGTCGACCTGGCATGGCGATGTTAGTTCACGCCAGTCTTAACATTATTGGTCGCCAAGGCTATGAACTGCTCATTGATCGTTCTATTGAAAAAGCCAAGTATTTTGCTGAGCAAATTAATGCTCATCCAGATTTTGAATTGGTTAGCGAACCTGAACTTTGCCTACTCACCTATCGATATGTTCCGCAAGCGATTCAATCAAAATTGCTAAACTGTACCGAACAAGATCGGCAAGCAATAAACAATATATTGAACGAATTGACCCAGAACATTCAAAAGAATCAACGTGAAAACGGCAAAACCTTTGTCTCACGCACACAACTTACACCTGAAAAATACCAAGGTGATACAGTCATCGTATTCCGGGTTGTTTTAGCTAACCCATTAACTTCATATGACATACTTAGACACATCCTTGATGAACAATGCCAATTAGCTTGCCAACAACTGACTTTACTTAAGAACCTTCAATTCATTGGTCATTAAGCCAGGCTAATAAAGCGTCCGACCAGTTATAGACCCTACCTCTTCCTAAACCAAATGCAAAACCGTGCCCACCCTCAGGGTAAACATGAAGCTCTAATGGTCCTTTGCTTGATTTCAGTGCC
>JALRIU010000213.1 GCA_023255355.1 Pseudomonadales bacterium
ATTTAATATTCTTGGTATAGATGCTAACGAGCAGCGTGAAAAATTCGGTTTCTTATTGGATGCGCTTAAATATGGTGCGCCTCCACATGGCGGCTTAGCGTTTGGCTTGGATCGATTGATTATGTTGATGACTAACAGTGATTCAATCCGTGACGTTATCGCCTTCCCGAAAACTCAGTCAGCTGCGTGTGTGATGACCGATGCACCGGGAACAGTCAGTTCGCAACAATTGCGTGAGCTAAATATTCGTTTGCGCGAAAAGCAGTCTTAATCGCAAGTTAAAAATCTCTGGGCCGGCACCTGTGGGCCGGTCATTGATGATCGCTTCATTGATTTAAACCTTCCTTTCATAATAAGCCTGTTGATATATCGACTCAGTGGTTTAGCTTAACTAAGCACACTATCTTAGATTTTGAATTGTTCAAAAATACTTGTTGGATGCGTTATTTAATCCTGTAAAAGCCATAGACTTTTTGATGTGATATGGGCAGAATGCCTGTATACATTAACAGTGGTATTGGCATGGCATTGATTCTGGGGATTGACCCGGGTTCGCGAATTACAGGCTTTGGCATTATTAATTATTACGCCGGTAAATCAGAGTATGTAACAAGTGGTTGTATTCGGATTCCAGACTTGGAGTTACCCGAACGCTTGAAATACATTTTTGATAACGTCTGTGAAATTATCGAGCGCTTCAGTCCACAAGAAGTGGCAGTAGAACAAGTCTTTATGGCCAAAAATGCTGCTTCGGCGTTGAAGCTTGGGCAGGCTCGTGGTGCAGCCATCGTTGCAGCGGGCTTTCATGATCTTCCTGTCAGTGAATATTCTGCGCGGCAAATTAAACAAGCTGTTGTGGGCACTGGGGCAGCAAACAAAGAGCAAGTTCAGCATATGATTAAAGTCTTGCTTAAGTTACCCGCCGCACCTCAAGCCGACGCTGCCGACGCCTTAGGCGCTGCGCTATGTCATATCAATACCCAAGCTAACTTAATAAAAATGGCCGGCGCTAAAGCAGTGCGCCGCGGTAGAATTCGCTAGGAGACGGCATGATTGGTCGCATAAAAGGTACCATCATTGAAAAACAAGCCCCCGAGTTGCTGATTGATGTCAACGGTGTGGGTTATGAAGTTTTCGCGCCAATGTCGACCTTCTATCGATTGCCAAGTTTGGGTGAAGTTGTAGTTTTGTATACCCATTTTGTGGTTCGCGAAGACGCACAATTGTTATATGGCTTCTTTGATAAACAAGAGCGTTTACTTTTCAGAACCTTGATTAAAGTTAATGGTGTTGGTCCTAAGTTGGCGCTGACTATATTGTCAGGTATTGAGGCAGACGATTTTGTTCGCAGCGTGCATCGTGGTGATAGTGATGCACTGGTTCGTTTGCCTGGTGTTGGTAAGAAAACCGCTGAGCGTTTAATTATCGAGATGAAGGATCGCTTAAAAGATTGGCAGGTTGACGGCGGCAATATTACGAGTACGCCTGTGCACGATACGGTTGTTAGTCATAACGTAATTATTGCAGATGCAGAAAGTGCCCTAGTTGCTCTTGGTTATAAACCTACAGAAGCGGCTAAAGCGATCGCAGCAGTCAAAGGTGATATCGAAAGTAGTGAAGAGCTCATTAGGGCTGCATTGAAAGCGATGGTGAGCAAATGATAGAAACTGATCGACTCATTGCCCCAGAGCAGAATGGCCGTGAAGACGTTATAGATAGGGCCATTCGTCCCAAAATGTTGGATGACTACACTGGTCAGCCAGTAGTCCGCGAGCAGATGGGCATTTTCATGCAGGCCGCCAAGCTGCGCAGTGAGCCACTAGATCATACCTTGATTTTTGGCCCGCCTGGCCTTGGTAAAACAACTTTGGCTAACATTATCGCCAATGAAATGAACGTGCAGTTAAAGACCACCTCTGGACCTGTGTTGGAAAAAGCTGGCGACCTTGCAGCGCTGATGACTAATCTTGAAGAAGGCGATGTTCTTTTCATTGATGAGATTCATCGCTTAAGCCCCTACGTTGAAGAAATCCTCTATCCCGCTATGGAAGATTACCAGCTAGACATTATGATAGGTGAAGGTCCTGCAGCGCGTTCGATAAAACTCGACTTGCCGCCGTTTACCTTAGTTGGAGCGACCACCCGTGCCGGGTTGTTGACCTCACCGTTACGTGATCGTTTTGGTATTGTGCAGCGCCTTGAATACTATAATGTCGAGGATCTTTCCACGATTGTGCAACGCTCGGCGCGTATACTTGGTCTTGAGATGGAAGAGCAGGGCGCTATTGAAATTGCCCAGCGCTCGCGCGGCACACCGCGTATTGCCAATCGACTACTGCGACGAGTGCGTGATTTTGCAGAAGTTAAAGGCGATGGAGTAGTCACTCAAGGCATCGCTGATATGGCACTCAATATGCTCAACGTTGATGTATGTGGCTTTGATCATATGGACCGCAGATTGTTGCTAGCCATGATCGAAAAGTTTGATGGTGGGCCTGTTGGTGTAGAAAGTTTAGCGGCAGCAATCAGTGAAGAGCGCGATACCATTGAGGATGTGCTTGAGCCCTATTTAATCCAACAAGGCTACATGATGCGTACACCGCGAGGTCGAGTGGCGACGTTGCGTGCTTATGAACATTTTGGTTTAGTGCCAACCGGTTCTAGCCATGTTGCACAAAAAAATTTAGACCTATGAAGGAATTTATTTGGCCAGTTCGCGTCTATATCGAGGATACCGATGCAGGTGATATCGTCTATTACGTTAACTACTTAAAATTTATGGAGCGGGCCCGTACCGAGTATTTAAGAGCGCTCGGTTACGACAAAAATTTTATCTTTAATTTGGATATGATGTTTGTGGTGGCGTCGGCCCATGTTGATTATTTGGCACCGGCCATGCTGGATGATGAATTAACAGTGGTTACCACACCGATTAAAGTGGCAAGAAGTTATATTGAAATGCAGCAGGATGTTTATCGCAACGATACCTTATTGTGCCGTGGTCATTTAAAAATTGCCTGCGTTGATCGCACTATGAAACCTAAAGGGATGCCGCAAAATATGCGACAGACCTTTGCTGACTTATAAAAGGAAATCCCGTGAACGACGAAATGTCATTATGGACGTTAATTAGTGGCGCCAGTGTTTTGGTGCAAATGGTTATGTTGTTGTTAATGATTGCTTCGATGCTATCGTGGTGGATGATTGTGCAGCGCACCATGTACTACGCGGCGAGTAAGCGCAATTACCAATTATTTGAACGACAATTTTGGTCGGGTGTCGATCTGGCCCAGTTATTTCGTAAAAGCGTCAGCAAACCAGCACTGGCGGGTGTTGAGAGTATTTTCGTAGCAGGTTTTAAAGAATTTACTCGTCTGCGTCAGCAGTCAGCGGCAGACCCTGATGCCATTATGCAAGGTGCTGAGCGCGCAATGCGGGTTGCCGTTGCTCGCGAAGAAGAGAAGCTCGAAAAATATTTACCCTTTTTGGCTACGGTAGGTTCTACCTCGCCCTATGTTGGTTTGTTTGGGACGGTGTGGGGCATTATGAATGCCTTCCGTGGATTGGCTAATGTTCAGCAAGCTACCCTTGCCACCGTCGCACCGGGTATTGCCGAGGCCTTGATCGCCACAGCAATGGGATTGTTTGCAGCGATTCCTGCGGTCATTGCTTATAACCGATTCTCGTCGCGCATGGACAACTTGCTGGCAAATTATGATACCTTCGCTGACGAGTTTTCCAGTATTTTACATCGTCAGGCGCATGCTAAATCACGTCAACAGGATGAAAATAATGGCTAGACGCCAGCGTCGCAAACTCAACGCGGATATTAACGTGGTGCCCTACATCGACGTTATGTTGGTGTTGTTGGTCATTTTTATGGTCACTGCGCCGCTGTTAATGCAAGGCGTTGAGGTCGAGTTGCCAGAGGCTAATGCTAAGCCTGTTGTTCAGGCAGACGAGGAACCATTGGTTGTCTCGCTTAAACAAGATGGTAGTATCTACCTGAATCTTGGCGGCGAGCAACAAGCATTGAGTGCTGATGAGCTATATAAGAAAGTTGAAATTATTATGCGTCGCAATGCGCAAAAGCCTGTGATTGTATGGGGTGATAAACGTGTTCCCTATGGCGAGGTGGTTTCTTTAATGGCAGGTTTGCAAAATGCTGGCGTGCCCAATGTCGGATTGGCAACAGAGGCACCGTGATGCGCTGGCTCAGAGCCTATGGTTTACCTGCCTTTATGACTGTGATAATCCATGCAGCTTTAGCATGGTTATTACTGGTTGGTTGGAGTGGCGAGCACGCGTTTTCTGAGCCGATAGTGAAACCTTCGATGATTAAGGCAACGATGATTGAATTGCCAAAAAAGTCAGCGGATAACCCGAAGGCTGAAAAAAAGGCTACACCCGCCAAGAAAAAGCCAAAACCTGCTCCCAAAAAGACACCGCCAAAGGAAAAGCCCGCGCCCAAGCAAACCCCGACGGTTAAGCCTGCAAGCAAACCTGTCGAGAAAAAGGTCGAACCTAAGCCAAAACCAAAACCAGAGCCTGTGGTAACGCCACCACCAAAAGTATTAGATATTGATTTTAGCGATGAGTTGGCAGCGGAAGATGCTGCGCGTCAGGCCGAATCCGAGTTAGATGTGGTTAATAGTTATATTGCCAAAATCATCGCGGTTGTGGAGAGTGTTTGGAGTCGTCCACCCAGTGCTCGTAATGGTATGGAAGTTATGTTGCTCGTTAACTTGATTCCCACGGGTGAGGTCGTTAATGTATCCGTTGCAACCAGCAGTGGTAACACAGCCTTTGACACCAGTGCGGTCAATGCGGTTTATCGCGCTGAGCGATTCGAAGATTTACGCGGTATGAAGCCGGCATTGTTTGAAGCCAACTTTCGTCGATTTTATATGAAATTTAAACCAGAGGATTTGCGCCTGTGAAACGTTTTTGGATAATTGCCTTGTTGCTTGTATCATCATGGGTACAAGCAGAGTTAACTATTGAAGTTACCCAGGGTCAGGATAACCCAGTCACCATTGCGGTTGTGCCTTTTTCAAATAGTGGCGTTGAAGTAACTGAAGACCTAACTGCAATCGTTAGCGCTGATCTTTATCGCAGTGGTCGTTTTTCACCACTTTCCGTGTTTGATATGTTGAGCCAGCCGCATAACCCGAATGAGGTCTTTTATAACGAATGGCGCGCTGTTAGTAGCGATTATGTATTGATTGGTCGTATTGCGCCCGATGGTTTTGGTAGGATTCGCGTTAATGTCGAACTATTCGATGTGTTGCGACAGTCTATGATTATGGAGTTCGCTTCCAACGGTGGTGTCTTAGAGCAACGTGACATGGCACATGCCATCAGCGATGCTGTGTTTGCTAAATTGACAGGTATGCCAGGTGCCTTCTCTACGAAAATCGCTTATGTTTCTGGTAAAAATGACTTTTCCGGCAATGGTGTTAATTATAACAACCGCTTGATGATTGCCGATGTAGATGGTGCCAGAGAGCGTATGTTGCTCGAATCAGAGCAGCCTATCTTATCGCCTAGTTGGTCACCTGATGCTAAGAAAATTGCCTACGTGAGTTTTGAGTCTGGTGATCCATCCATTTATATCTATGATCTCGCCACTAATGTTCGCCAAAAAATTACCAGTTTCTCAGGGCTTAACAGTGCTCCTGCTTGGTCACCCGATGGCAAAAGTTTGGCAATGGTGTTATCAAAAAGCGGCAATCCTGACATTTATGTACTAGATTTAGAGTCTCGTAAACTTCGTCAATTAACTCGCCATTATGGGATTGATACTGAGCCAAGTTGGTTGCCAGATGGCTCTGCTTTAGTATTTACATCTGATAGGGCGGGGCAGCCGCAGATTTATCAGGTGGATATAAATTCAGGCTATGAGGAGAGGTTAACGTTTGACGGTAATTACAATGCCAGAGCGCGAGTCTTGCTTGATGGCAGCGGAATTGTTTTAATTCACCGTAGCGAAGGTTATAAAGATTTCCATATAGCCTTGCAAAATATAGCGCGTGGCACCATTAAGGTGTTGACCGAGACAGTCCTAGATGAGTCCCCTACGGTGGCACCAAATGGTAGTACTGTTTTGTACGCTACAAGAAATAATGGAAAAGGTATACTCGCAGCTGTATCCGTAGACGGTAATGTGAAATATAATATTCCATCTAATTCCAGAGATGTTAGGGAACCAGCATGGTCACCCTACATTGCGGACCACAAATTCTTTTTGACACAGTAAGGAACTGTAATCATGGCAATGAATAAATTTAAACTTTTAGGTGTGTCTTTGGCTGCTTTGGTAGCTGTTGGCTGTTCAAACACTAGTACTGTAGATA
>JALRIU010000223.1 GCA_023255355.1 Pseudomonadales bacterium
GACACGCCATGACGACGTAATGTATCAATTGCACCATCCACTAAGCTTTCAACCACAAAGCTATTAAAACGGCCTACCAATAGTGTATAACGCGCATCACACGAGGTAAACGTTCCTTCAACGCTGGTGATTTGTGAACTCATAATCTTTTCCTCAAAAGGCCAATGCCTATTTCATAAATCCATGTTTGGCGAGAAAGTTCTCGTCCAAAGTTGAAGAAGATCCAGACTCTGCAGCCTTATCTCCCATTAATAAGCGCTCTAAATAGCGCGCCACCACATCCACTTCGAGATTTACACGAGATCCTACTTTGTAGGTTCCCATAATGGTTTCCTCCATGGTGTGGGGAATAATATTTAATTCAAACTTAGACCCATCTACCTTATTTACCGTAAGGCTGACACCGTCAACAGTAATCGACCCCTTGTGGGCAATATACTTGGCCAACTCAGCTGGCGCCTCTATCCAAAACCGCCAAGAACGGGCATCTTGCGAAATTGTCTTGATAACGCCCAAACCATCAACGTGCCCACTGACAATGTGGCCACCAAAACGTGCCGTGGGCGTCATTGCTTTTTCAAGATTAACTTCACTCATAGGTTTAAGATTACCCAGCGAAGTATACTGCAAGGTCTCTCCCGAAACATCTGCCCAGAAGCCATCTGTAAGCAATGTTACCACGGTTAAACAGGTGCCATTCACTGCGATACTGTCACCAAGCATCACATCGGTCAAATCCAACTTACCCGTTGCAATACGCAAACGCATATCGCCACCACTTGGCTGCTGTTCGGCAATCTTGCCCTTTGCTTGGATGATACCTGTAAACATCGTTACTCCTTTGGCTTAGCGATCACTCGCCAATCGTCCCCGAATGCACGCACATCGACAATATCAAGGTTCAGTTTCTCTGTCATTTTAAACAGCGGTAACTGCATTAATGGCCGAGCTTCGCTGCCCATGAATATTGGTGCAATGAATAAGTGTAACTCATCAATAAGGCCCGCTTCCATCATTGCACCCGTTAGCGTTGCCCCGGCCTCAAGCAAAATGTCATTGCATTGTTCTTTTTCTGCCAAATAGCGAAGCGCCGCTTCTAGATCGACGGCATTCGATTGCCCGGAAATTCGGATAACTTGCGCACCGCGTTTACGAAGGTCTTCAGCATTACTCACATCGCTATTACTATACAAAATGAGACTGCGCTTATCATCGCCAATCACCGCTGCATCAAGAGGTGTACACAGTCTTGAATCTAAAACAACTCTGAGGGGATGTTGTCGAGATACATCATATTGCTCAGGTATTTGTACATCTCTTACTGTCAAACGCGAGTCATCAATAAGGATTGAACCCACCCCCGTCAATATGGCACAGCTCTGGGCTCTCAGCCTTTGCACCTCGCCTCGTGCAGCAGCACCGGTAATCCATTGGCTTTCACCATTGGACATGGCAGTCCGACCATCCAAACTCATCGCCATTTTACAGCGGACGTAGGGCAAACCAGAGGTCATACGCTTAATAAACCCAGGGTTCATCTGCTTGGCTTGCGCCTCCATAACACCGCACTCTACCGTAATACCCGCCTTTTGAAGTGCACTAATACCCCGGCCAGCAACGAGTGGATTTGGATCTTGCATTGCAACCACAACACGCAAAATACCTGCCTCAATCAACGCTTGACTGCATGGCCCTGTTTTACCTTTATGACTGCATGGTTCGAGAGTGACATATGCGGTTGATCCCTTGGCATCATCGCCGGCGATCGTTAAGGCATTTACCTCAGCATGGCCTTCGCCAGCATATCGATGCCATCCCTCTGCAATAAGCTGATCCTGTTTGACAAGCACGCAGCCCACTCTTGGATTTGGACGGGTAGAATAGCGACCTCGCTCTGCTAGTTGCAGCGCACGTGCCATCCATTGAAGATCACTGGCCATTATCCTGGCGCGGCACTTCAGCTAGACGATCGATTTCCTGACGGAATTCGTCGAGATCTTTAAAATCACGGTACACAGATGCAAACCGAACAAATGAGACATGATCAATATCTCGTAATTCAAGCATCACCTGTTCACCGATAATGAGAGACTTAATTTCACGCTCACCTGTCGCCTGCAAGCGGCGTTTAATAGAGCTAATCGCAGCTTCGATACGTTCGACACTAATAGGACGTTTTTCAACAGCACGCAGAATACCTGCACGTAATTTATCCTCGTTGAAAGGTTCGCGTACGCCATTGTTTTTGATCACCTTTGGCAAAAGCAGCTCTGCTGTTTCAAAGGTGGTAAATCGCTCTTTGCAAGTCAAACACTCGCGGCGACGGCGAACTTGCCCACCGTCAGCCACAAGGCGGGAATCGATTACCTTGGTATCTGTTTCACCGCAAAAAGGACAATACATAGCAGTCTCAGACTGTTTTACGCGTAAACAGGGAAACGCTTACAAAGCGCCTTCACTTGTTCGCGAATCTGTGGAATAACAGTTTCGCTATTACCGTTTTCCAATGAATCTAGCACATCACACATCCAGTTGGTCAAAGTAACACACTCTTCCTCACCAAATCCGCGAGTGGTAATCGCTGGCGTACCGACACGAATACCTGATGTCACAAAGGGTGAGCGTGGATCATTGGGTACAGAGTTTTTGTTCACGGTAATAAATGCCTCGCCCAGTGCTGCATCGGCGTCCTTACCAGAATATGGTTTTTCTTTTAGATCAACGAGCATCAGGTGGTTTTGAGTACCGCCAGAAACAATGTTAATTCCACGCGCAAGGAATGTCTTAGCCATGGTCTGAGCATTGGCAACTACGCGATTTTGATAAGCTACAAAA
>JALRIU010000229.1 GCA_023255355.1 Pseudomonadales bacterium
GTTTGCGGCTTTTCCCTGAGCCTGCGGCACAAGGCGCGGCCCTGATGGCAGTGGCCGACCCGCGCGCGGCCCTGTCGCTTTTACGAATGACGCAGGACATGGTGGGCGAGGGGCTTTCGGCCTTTGAATTGATGCACCGCCAAGGGTTTGATTTCTTGGCCGAGGTTGGGCCAGATTTGCGCCAACCTTTTGATGAAATCCCCGAGTGGTGCGTGCTGATCGATTTGGGCCTTGGTGCGGGTCAAGATCCCGCCGCGCTGTTAGAGGGGCTTTTTGCTCGCGCCTTTGAGGCAGATTTGGTCAGTGACGGGGTGATTGCCCAATCCATGGCGCAGCGGGATGATTTCTGGGCCCTGCGCGAAAATATCCCTGAAACAAATCGGCGCATCGGCTCAGTGAGTTCGCATGATATTTCCTTGCCCGTGGGGTTGGTACCTCAGTTCATCGCGGACATTCCCGCTCGCATCGCCCAGATCGGGGAATTCCGCCATAACTGCTTTGGCCATATGGGGGATGGGAATTTGCATTACAACATCTTCCCCATGCCAGGCAAAACCCGGGCGGATCATCTGGCAGAGCGGGATGTGATCAAGCGCGCCATGCATGATTTGGTGCATGAGATGGGCGGATCCGTATCTGCCGAACATGGGATCGGGCGGCTTAAGGTGGATGACCTTGAACGCTATGGCGACCCTGCCAAATTGGCCGCGATGCGAGCGATTAAGGCCGCTCTTGATCCGCACGGCATCATGAACCCAGGCGCAGTATTGCGCGGCAGATAGTTTCAACTGAAAATTCAAATACTCTGGTAAAACTGTGCGCTTACTATAACGTTTGGCTCATCGATCAGTTTTTTATTGAGGTGTTGTTTATGGCGAAGATTGTAAGTGTCTTACCCCGCCTTTTCCGGTTGCCGTTGGCAGAAGTATTGTCTGATGCGAAGCACGGAGACCACACCCATTTTGAGTTGATTACGGCTACTGTGAAGTTGGATGACGGTAGTGAAGGTACTGGGTATTCTTATACCGGCGGATGGGGTGGTCACGCGATCAAGGCCATGATTGAGCATGATTTGACGCCGTTTTTGATTGGCAAAGATGCTACTCAAATTGAGCAATTACATGACCAAATGCGTTGGCATATTCACTACGTGGGACGAGGCGGTGTTTCTGCCTTTGCAATTGCAGCAGTTGATGTCGCCTTGTGGGATATTCGTGGCAAACGAAGTAATTTATCTCTGTGTGAAATGGCTGGTGGTGTAAGCCGAACCTGTAAGGCCTACGTGGGTGGCATCGATCTAAATTTCCCCCTTGAAAAACTTTTGTCCAATATGGACCAGGCCATTCAAAGCGGGTTCAATGGCGTAAAAATTAAGATTGGTCGTGAGAACCTGGAAGAAGACATCGAGAGAATATATGCGGTGCGAGAGCGAATTGGTTCAGACACGACCTTTATGGTTGATGCAAATTATGGCATGTCTGTCGACCAAGCAATTTCTGCCATCCGGCAGTTTGAAAATGCCAATATTACCTGGTTTGAGGAACCGATCGATCCTGATGACTTAAACGGATACAGGATTATAAGTGAACAAACTGGCTTCCCGCTGGCAATTGGCGAGAACTGTCACTCAATTCACGACTTTGAACTTTTAGAGAAAACTAAGGCATTCAAGTTTTTTCAACCAGATGTGGCCACTTGCGGTGGTATCACAACGTGGTTGCGTGCGGCGGCTTTTGCCGAGCGTAACGGAATAAGTGTTTGTACTCATGGAATGCAGGAACTTCACGTTAGTCTGTTGTGCGGACGCGAAAATGCAGGCTGGTTGGAAGTTCATGCCTTTCCCATCGATACGTACACGCACCAGCCGTTAAAGCTTAATCAAGACCACATGGCTGTTGCGCCACAGCTCCCTGGCATCGGTGTGACTTTTGATTGGGACAAACTTGAAGCTGAGAATAGCTTAGTATCCTAGTGGCATGTGGTCAGGAAATCTTGCTTACGCTCGATGACAGCGTAGCCCTTTGGTTGAACATTAATTTTTGGAATACTGGATCTGGCAGAAGAGAGCTCAGACGCATTATTAAGTAGCTAAACCCAAAAGCGAAAATTGCTCTCACCAGCAAAATCGTAGTCAAAGATGGTCCAAGCAGCATCATGAGGCCTACATCCTCGAATACCGAGTGAAATAAATTTATCAAAACCAACGCGCCGACGACGGATCGTGTCGGGATTGCCCCTTGTTTAACTTCTTTGATCATGAGCCCGCCTCCGAACCCTAGCCCAAGAGTGAGGCCCACTATGACAATAGTTGCGGCGTTCGTTCCGATGTCTAATATTTTGAGAAAGGGCGATAGTATCAGCTGGATAATTTTTTCAACGCCGACTGATCTTAAAATTTCAATTGCAATCATCAATACGATGATAATGGCTTGGATAAAGAGCAGCCCAAAAATTTGGTCCAAAATCCATTGCTGCAGCGTAGGATCAGACACCATTGTTGGGAGGTGAAGGCTCGCTTGGTTTTGAAATAGCCCTAAATTTAAGAAGGATACGTGTAGGAGGTAACAAAAAATGAATCCTCCTCCCACGCGGATCAGAACAGTTGGTAGAATGCGCAAGCCTGCGTTTCGCGAGATTAGCGCCTCCACGATTAGCCCATGAGTGAAGAGCATAAATGAAGCAATAATGGTTGTTTGTGCTACAGTTAGGTTCAGTGCTTCAGGCGTGGAAGATAAGACCAATAGTCCTGCGTAGGGGTTAGTCAGCAATGTAGTGGTAATTGCTAGTGCAACTTCTGCCGGTAGCCCTATGACTCCAAGCAAAGGAGCAACCTGAATAGTCAACCATGACGTTGCACCAAAACTATCGAGGACTTTAATAACAATTATAGTCGGTATCATGACCTTAAATAGCTCATATGATACAATATATATGTCTTTAATTAAATTATTTATTTTATTTTTAAGTAAATTCGTCATGGGGGGCCTAAATATTTCAATAGACAGGGAGCCAATTCTTTATACGTTTAGATAAAGGCATCTTTGTTCAAAGGTAAAACAATGACTTCATTTAATGTTAATTTTTCAGAATTCGAGGGCAAGAAAATCCTGATAACAGGTGCATCGACCGGAATAGGAGCTGAGTTAGCGAAAGCGTTTGCGCAGCAAGGTGCAAGAGTGGGCTTGCACTATTTTTCTTCTGAAGATGCGGCCAATCAGCTGGCCGCAGATATTCGTAAATCTGGTGGTTCAGTTGAATTGGTAAGGGCTAATGCCAGTAACTCTAAAGAACTGGCTTCCGCCGTGAAAGATGTCGCAGAGCGTCTGGGCGGAATAAACGGTTTGATTAACAACGCAGGCGGTATGGTGCGCCGCGTGCCGTATGCTGAGGCAAGTGATAAGGACTATGACGAAATAATGGATTTAAATGCGCGATCCATAATCGTCGCATCAAAGGCTGCATTGCCTTATCTTAAAGCGGAGGGGGGGTTCGTAATTAACACGACTTCAATCGCAGCGCGCAATGGAGCCAGTGGAGGTGCCGGTCTGTATGGTTCGTCGAAGGCATTCGTATCTAACGTTACCCGCGGTATGGCTAAGGAGTG
>JALRIU010000241.1 GCA_023255355.1 Pseudomonadales bacterium
CATCTTGAGCGATTCAGTCAACACCGATTGCCATTGTTAGTAGGCATGTCGCGTAAATCTATGCTGGATAAAATTACTGGTCGCGGTGTGCATGATAGGCTAGCAGGGAGTATCACACTTGCAGCCCTAGCAGCTGAACGCGGTGCAAATATCATTAGGGTGCATGACGTAAAAGAAACGGCCGATGCCCTAGCAGTAGTGCTCGCACTTAAAGACGTTTATTCATAAGGAAAATATATGTCACGCAAGTATTTTGGAACTGACGGTGTTCGTGGACGGGTAGGTCAACATCCTATTACACCTGAGTTTGTAATGAAACTTGGTTGGGCAGCCGGTAAGGTGTTTGCTAAACAGGGACGAAATAACATTATCATTGGTAAAGATACGCGAATATCTGGCTATATGTTTGAAGCTGCACTCGAGGCTGGGATTGTTGCAGCCGGGGCAAATGTCACGATGATTGGTCCAATGCCAACGCCTGCTATTGCGTATTTAACTCAAACCTTCCGCGCAGCCTGCGGAATTGTGATTAGTGCTTCGCATAACCCCTATTATGATAACGGCATTAAGTTTTTTGGTGGTGATGGTCAAAAGTTACCTGACGACATAGAGCTAGAAATCGAACGTATGATCGATGAGCCCATGACCGTGGTAGAGTCTGCAGAGCTAGGCAAAGCTAAACGCATGAACGATGCTGCTGGCCGCTATATTGAGTTCTGTAAAAGTACCTTCCCAAATGAAAGAAGTCTCGAAGGACTTCGTATTGTTTTAGATTGTGCCCATGGAGCTACGTATCAAGTTGCACCGGCAATATTTAAAGAGTTGGGCGCAGAGGTCATTAATACTGCAATTCAACCTAACGGTCTCAATATTAATGATGGTGTCGGTCAAACTTCACCAGAGGCACTTCAAGCAGCGGTATTAGATCATAAGGCCGATTTGGGTATTGCCTTTGACGGTGATGGCGATCGAGTCGCTTTCGTTGATCAACAGGGACAACTACTTGATGGCGATGAATTGCTTTATATCATTGCTATGCATCAAGCCAAATCGCAAACAGTGAAGGGTGTGGTCGGTACTTTGATGAGCAACTTGGGACTAGAGTTGGCATTGCAAGCGCAGGGTATTGAACTGGTTCGTGCCAAGGTAGGTGATCGCTATGTTAATGAACAAATGAAATTGCATGGCTACACGCTTGGCGGTGAAAGTTCTGGTCATATTATTTGTCACGATGTTATGACCACTGGTGATGGTATTGTGGCTGCTCTAAAAGTATTAAATGCAATGTGTTCTTCAGGCCAATCTTTGTGTGATCTGCGTAGCGGTATGAAAAAAGCCCCTATGAAAATGGTAAACGTCAAAGTAGTTAATCGCGTTGACCTTGATGGTCATTCAGAGGTGCAATCCTCAATTGCAAGGATAACAGAACGATTAGCTGGTAAAGGACGCATTTTGCTGCGTCCTTCTGGTACTGAACCAGTGATAAGAGTTATGGTAGAGGCACAAGATGCCGACATGGTCGAAAATTCAGTGATGGAGTTGGCCGACGTCGTTCGTAATGCTGTGTCTTAATACTTGTCTAACCACAGAATATTGTATGTTTAGCCTTACTCATGTAGTATGCGCACCGCTTAGGAGTCACAATGCGTAGTAAACTCGTTGTTGCAAATTGGAAGATGAATGGCAGCAAGGCAGATAATAAAGCCTTGTTGTTAGATTTGTTACCTCTAATAACTAGCGTGACATGTGGTGTGGCAATTTGCCCTCCAGCCGTTTATCTACAGCAGTGTTTTGATCTACTTGCAAACTCTTCGGTGAGTCTAGGTGCTCAAAATTGCGCCATTGAAGCTAAGGGTGCTTTCACCGGTGAAGTGTCTGTGCAAATGCTATCTGATCTCGGCTGTGAGTACGTAATATGTGGCCACTCCGAGAGAAGAAGTTTGTATGGTGAATATGATGCGCTGGTCGCGGCAAAATTTGCTGCGATAAAGACAGCGAAATTAACACCAATACTTTGTGTTGGTGAGACTCTTGAAGAACGTGAGCAGGGTAAGGTCTTCGAAGTAATTGGTCGTCAGCTTCATGCTGTGATTGATATGCTTGGGGAGCATGGTTTTGAGCAGTCAGTGATTGCCTATGAACCGGTTTGGGCTATAGGTACAGGTCTTACAGCAAGCCCTGAACAAGCCCAAGAAGTGCATGCAATGATTCGTGACTTCTTGAAAGTAAATGCGAATGACAGTGTCGCCCAAAGCACAGCTATCCTTTATGGTGGTAGTGTTAATGCGGCAAATGCCGCAGAGCTTTTTAGCGAACAAGATATTGATGGCGCCCTTGTAGGGGGAGCATCTTTGAAAGCAAACGATTTTGCAGTTATCTGCAAAGCAGCGAGTTAGATATGGAAACGATTGTTATAGTTGTACATGTAGTTGCCGCACTGGCAATTATTGGATTAATTTTGATTCAGCAAGGTAAAGGTGCTGATGCAGGTGCATCATTTGGTGCGGGTGCATCGCAAACTGTTTTTGGTGCAAGTGGCAGTGGTAATGCATTGACACGTGGTACTGCAATTTTTGCAACGATCTTTTTTGCAACCAGTTTTGGTTTAGCAATTTTTGCCAAAGACAAAGCAGAGGCAATTGCTGATGTTGGCATGCCA
>JALRIU010000263.1 GCA_023255355.1 Pseudomonadales bacterium
AGCGTCGCGTAAAATTTGGGTTCAGGCTGAAAGAAAAAGAATACAACATACTAGGAATATCGCAGGCAGCACCAGGATAGCGATTAAAAAACCAAGTCCCCCCTACCTGACTGCCTTTTTCTAATATCACAAAATCGTTGATGCCTGCCGCTTTGAGTTTAATCGCCATACAAATACCAGCAAACCCTGACCCAACAATAATTATTTTATGCTGCATGATTTCTCCCTTTTTTTATAGCGTTAAAGTTATCACAACAAACCCTCGTTTGGGGGGGTCAATATTCACCCTAAAATGTGTAGACTAGGGTCTCTAATCGAAGGAACAAACCATAACTATATGAGCCAAGCCATTTCTCGTACCTCCGTATTCGTTTTAGCTGCGTTATCTACCGTGCTACTTAGTCTGGATGACTTCTTGCAGCAGTGGCTTACCGAAGCCTCAAATTATGCCGAAATCGAATGGAATTTTGTGCTTACAGTTTACGTGCTTAGCCTTGCGATGTGGACCGCAAATATACGTTGGATCAATAATAGTATTCTTGCCGTATTTGGTCTCTTTTCTGCCGTTCAACTCAGCAATATTGCCTACTTTGGGCAACCGTTAAACCCCGCTGACT
Organism: Pseudomonadales bacterium; assembly: GCA_023255355.1. Lineage (GTDB taxonomy): Bacteria > Pseudomonadota > Gammaproteobacteria > Pseudomonadales > JAHEIH01 > JAHEIH01. The sequence goes on from JALRIU010000263.1 coordinate 618, forward strand.
TGCCCAACTTATTTGCCGACGCTGGCGAAGTATGGCAAACCGGAGCGGCCAGTTTTAGCGATCACTGGCTTGTACTCATTTGTGTATTGCTGCCTTATGGGCTTCTAATCTGGCTACACAATCGTTTTAAAATCGAATGCCATTCTGGTTGGCGATGGTTAAGCCTGATTCTTATTGTCGCCATTCTGGCCTCAAAACCTATAAGGGCAACAGAACGCTCAATGAGCTTTTTTATGGCGGGCCCCACACGCTCTTCCCTGCATAACAGCCTCAATGCATGGTCCTTCTATTTGACTCATTTAAATTCGTCTGACACGGTTATTCAGAGTGATAATCATCAACCTTATGACTTTAGCTATAACGACAACAAAGCAGCACACATATGGTTAGTTGTAGCTGACTCATTGCCCTCTCAGCGACTAAGCGCTTATGGCTATCCTCGAGACAATTCTCCCAATCTCAGACAACGTGTTGAATCTGGCGAAATGCTCACCAAACGTGGTATCGCTGCAGGTGTCTCGACCATTGTTAGCTTATCCAACATGATCAATCTGAGCCGAGAACCGGCCCAACAAGCACTATTGAGCAATCACCACAACAACATCTATAAGCACGCCAAACAACAAGGCTATCAAACCTTGTGGCTATCGAGCCAAGAGTCAAAACTGCTGAGTTTTTTAGGCGCGCGTTTTATCGATATTAAAACCACCCGAGAAGATCACCCGCTATTATTTGCCAAGCGGGGCGACTTAGGCCTTTTGGATATCATCGATCAACAGGATTGGTCTCAACCGTCCTTTGCAGTCATAAATTTACGCACGGTACATAGCCCCTATGCGGCTAATTATGATGGTCTAATGGCATCACCTCCTTGGGATGACAGCGCCGAACTGGAGCGTTTCACTCGCGAAAATAATTCCTATGACAATGCAGTATTTCTTCTTGATCAAAGCATCGACGCGCTTGTTGAAGCCTTTAAAAAACTGCCTGGCGAAGGCTACTTAATATTTACTGGCGATCACGGCCAGTTTTTGGGAGAGGACAATCGCTGGGGACATAATAAACTCGAACCACAGGTTATCGATGTGCCCATCATGATTTTGGCAAAGCATGCTGACCTAAACACTGAATTAACACAGAGCCAGTGGTTAAGCCACTATGAAATGATGGTCTGGATCGCAGATAAAATGGGAATAAACATCAACAACCCTAACAACACTGTGGGTCAACATTTTGTCAAAGGATCAAAATTGCTAGGTGATAACACCATTTTGAGTGTAACTGAAACCAATACAGGCCTGCATTATGGCAAACAGCAATTAATCAGTGAGTGGCTGCAGCAGAAACAATGAGTAACGCCCTCCCTATGCGCAGCGCGTCTTTAGAGTCGCCTCTTTATTACTTAGAGAACCTCGACACCGTTGTTAATTGGGTATATCACAACCATTTAGATCTGCTACTCAGTGATGAAGCGGTCTTACTCGAAAATTTTCGCCAACTCGATGAGCAAGCACGCGCCCTGCTCACTCGGCTGATCATGCGCAAAGGAGAATGGTTTCGTACCGACAAAATAGACTATGCCGAAATACCTGAGCAAGCGGCTGCGCTTCAACAACTTGTCAACTGCAGTCTTATCGATTATCCAGCACCATGTAATCTCACCGAGTGGTGCCAACTAGCACTAAAAGACGAGCTAATCGAAAGCCTTGGCTGCCTAGCTTTACATTGCGAGACAACGTCTAAGGCGGCACTACAAAATTTCTTTATCGAACAGGACGACGGCACCCGCTATCCGTTATCCAGCTTATTGCAAAGGCCGAGCTTTGAGCTCATCAAACTCAATTGTAACGACCTTTTCCAGCGCATAAAAATTCTGTTCTTTGGCAATGCCCAACAGGATTGGTCTGAATTTGTACTTTCAGAGCTGGGCCATCAACGCTATGAAGTTGTCGACTTTGACCCTCGCTATCGAGCCTTTCAAACCCGCGAGGAACTTGATTTCTTCATAACGATGAGTCTTCTCAACGATGCCTTGTATCTAAATCTTCTTCCAGCTGGCGAGATTGCACACCTTATTCCGACAGAGCAGCCCAACAGCTGGCTCGAGTATCGCCGTCAAAAACTTATTTTCCGCTGTGGTCACGCTATCGAGCGCAGCGGAGACACATCACAAGCTCTCTCTATGTATCGAGGTTGCACTCACCCAGAAGCAAAGATCCGCCAGTTACGGGTATTAGAGAAGACAGCGCCCGATCGACTGGTGTTCAGATATGCTAAATTCGCCTCTCAGCACCCGCGCGTTGATGTACAAGAAGCCGCGCTTAAGGTATGGCAGCGAGCCGCCAAAAAAATTAACGCCGGAGCCCCTCCTAAAGCACGCTTTAAGCCCAGTGAATGGCAGCTACAATTACCAAAAACCACTAGCGTTGAATGTGCCTGCCGCGACTATTATCACAGCGACACAACCCCATGCTTCTATGTCGAAAACGCCCTACTACCGACGCTTCTGGCGCTATGTATATGGCCTGCTATATTTGCCCCGCTAGCGGGTGCTTTTTTTAATCCCTTCCAGCGCCGTCCTGCAGATCTTTATC
>JALRIU010000314.1 GCA_023255355.1 Pseudomonadales bacterium
GCCCCAGGATATTTAATCGGGGGTGTGCCGCAGGATTTCGATCAGTCGGCCCGTCTTGGTGAGACGGATTTCTTTGTGATTGAGGCCGATGAGTACGATACGGCCTTTTTTGATAAACGCTCCAAGTTTTTGCACTACTACGCTAGAACGTTGATTTTAAATAACCTTGAATACGATCATGCAGATATCTTCCGTGATCTTGAAGCGATCAAGGCGCAGTTTCATCATCTTTTGAAAACCTTGCCTGCTTCAGCGCGCATTCTTTACAACGGCAGTGACGACAATATTGTCGATGTGATTAGTCGCGGTTGCTGGAGTGAAAAGCAAGCCGTGGGAAGCGAGTTTTACCTGAGCGATATCAGCCCTGACGGCTCGCGGTTTACCATGCATATTGGTAACGAAAGCGGTTCAGTCGATTGGGGTTTGAGTGGTCAGCATAACGTGTTAAATGCTTTGCATGCGGCAGCCGCAGCTCGCCACGTTGGGGTTACCTTAGATGTTGCCGCTCAGGCACTGAGTGAGTTTAGTGGTGTTAAACGCCGCATGGAGTTGCGAGGTCAGGTCGGCTCGGTGGCGGTGTTTGATGATTTTGCACACCATCCAACCGCAATTGCCACCACCCTTGCAGGCGCCAGAGCTAAACTCAGTGGCCGCATCATCGCTGTGTTAGAGCCACGTTCTAATACGATGAAAATGGGTTGTCATAAAGATGCATTAGCCGCCTCGCTGCAAAGTGCTGACGTTGTTCTTGCTTACCGCGCAGCGGGAATAGATTGGGATGTAGCTGCCGCCCTAGGTGCAAGCGCGAGCGTATACAGTAATGTGCAAGAGATTGTCGATAATCTAGTCGATAACGTTCAGCCTAATGATCAAATTATCGTCATGAGTAATGGCGGGTTTGAGGGTATTCATCAACGAATTCTCGATGCCCTTAATGCTAAGGAATAATATGCAAATTTTTCATAACCTCTACCGTGCCATTGTTGTTCGTCAGGCACTCCTTACCATGCTTGTTGTATTGGCTGGCGCTGGATTTTTTGCCAGTCAAATGCCCAATATCAAACTCGATGCCAGTTCAGACTCGTTAGTTTTAGAGGGTGATAACGCCCTCGAAGTGTATCGTCAATCAACCTTACGCTATGGTTCAGATGAATATTTATTGGTGACCTTTAAGCCTGAAGGGGATTTATTATCCGATGAGAACCTGGCAACCATTGCTCGACTAAGTGCAGATTTAAACCAGTTAGATGTAGTGACCTCTGTCACCTCTATCTTGGATGTTCCGCTATTAGAAAGTCCTAAAATTTCGTTAACCGATTTATCAGATGCCATCCATACCCTACAAGATCCTTCAGTAGATCGCGGTATGGCTGCCCAGGAACTCAAAAATAGTCCGATCTATAAAGATTTGCTGACTAATGCAGCGGGCAACGTCACCATGATGCAGGTTAACTTGGTTGATGATGTGCGCTACCGCGAATTACAAACGCGTCGTGATGACTTGCGCGCCTTGAGCCATCAACAGCAACTTACTGCAGAGCAACAAGCAGAGCTCGATGAGGTGACTCAGGTCTTTAAAGATTATGTGGCCGAGGCCAATGAGCAGCGCGAGTTGTATATTCAACAAGTAAGACACATTCTTGAGGGTTATCGCGAGCACGCCGAAATTTTCTTGGGCGGCGTGCCTATGATCGCTTCGGATATGATCGATTTTATTCGCAGTGACCTCAATATTTTTGGGGTGGGGCTGTTTGTTTTTATTGTGGCGTTGTTAGCTGTGATTTTTCATAGTGCGCGCTGGGTGGTTTTACCGCTATTAACCTGCGGCTTCACCATCGTTTACATGTTGGGATATCTGGCGTTTGTTGATTGGCGTATGACGGTGATTTCTTCAAACTTTGTCGCCTTGTTATTG
>JALRIU010000022.1 GCA_023255355.1 Pseudomonadales bacterium
AGAGCTATCGTTCGCTACCAAGGGTCTTGTTTCTGCCAAGCCGGTCACCGCCAAACGCGCTGCTGACAATCTACCGGAGCTTAATAGTTCCATTGCTACTGAAGACGCTCGTGCACTGCTTAAATCCCAATTCGAGCGAAAACGAGCTGTCTTGATAGGCACATTATCAGTATGCCCCTGTATAGAAATAGCACCCTGTTGACTTCGTAACACGTCAGCAACATTTTCTAGTACTTTACGGTATTTAGGATTTAATTCAGCAGAGCCACTTTCAAAAGAGCCCTGTTCTTTAATACGAATAATAATCTTACGGCCGCGTGATTCGATTTCAACTTCGCCACTAGCAATTTGAGTGGTCAGCGCCTGCGCGAGATCCATTGCATCTTGTTGAGTTTCTTTAACAAGGACTTCCAACTGAGCTCGAATATCTTCTTGAACATCCGCCTTTAAAGTCGTTTGAACACCCGCCTCTTGTGCTTCGGTACCTTGCTCTTCCTGCAACTCATTAGAGCACTCAAAATCCAGCGTCGCGTCAATATTGGTATCAGTTTTCTGCCAAATTTCATTAATTGGCGTGGGTTCGGGTCGACCAGGAGAAAATTCGCGCGCAATGATAGACGTTCCTTTGGGGGGGTCTACTAGATTGATTTGCGCCTGAACACCAAAGGCTTCTTTCATTGAACCAGCGAGTCGTTTAAATTTCATGGCATCCATTTCAGAAAACGATAACAGCAAAACAAAGAAACACATTAGCAGAGACATCAAATCTGCAAAGGTACCCATCCAGGCAGGAAGTCCGGGTGGTGGACATTTACAATCTCCGCCGCCAGACATTACTCTTCCTCATTTTCGCGCTGCGCGCTTGGTAAATAATTTCGCAGCATTGCATCGATAATTTTAGGGTTTTGTCCCGCCTGTATACCAATTAAACCATCGATCATCATGCCCTTGACCATGGCCTCTTCGGTAGCACGCAGCTCTAACTTATTAGCAACTGGAATGGCAAACATGTTGGCCATTATAGCGCCGTATAGTGTTGTCAACAGCGCTACGGCCATCGCTGGGCCAATCGCCTTGGGATCATCCATATTTGATAGCATAGCCACCAAACCAACCAGGGTTCCAATCATCCCCATGGCCGGGGCCATATCACCCATAATTCTGAAGATCTTACCGCCCGTTGCATGACGATCGAGGGTCTTATAAAGATCGGTTTCAAGGAGTTTTCTCACGACATCACTATCATGCCCATCAACCAACAATTGAATGCCGTAAGCTAAAAACTCGTTACTCACTTCTTTGCCTTCAAGGGTAAGTAACCCGCCCTTACGGGCAGAATCAGCTAAATCAACCACCTCGTCTATTAATGCCAAGGGCTCAGGATTTTTATTGGCAAACGCCTTTGCAGCAATTTTGATTGCCCCCAAAAACTGAGCCAGGCTAAAGTTAGCCAGAACAATCAAAATAGTTCCTACAACTACAATTAACACCGAGGTAACATCGGCAAACATTCCTATCGCACCGCTGCTCGATAAAAACATAGCAACGCCAACGATGACAAATGCTCCAAGTAATCCAACAATTGTTGCTAAATCCACAAAAACCCCTTTGCGTACAAATGTTTTTAATGTTTATCGGCCAGAAATTAAATATCTGAATTGACCAATCAGCCAAGCTTGGATAAGGTTCATTCGCAACACATAAGGTGACTGACATGAGCGAAAAAACGAATCCGATTGATTTTGAACAATCACTTCAACAATTAGAAAGTCTAGTAGATGCCATGGAAAATGGTGAATTAAGTTTAGAGGAATCTCTGCAAGCCTTCGAAAAAGGCATCGCATTAACTCGCGCTTGCCAGACAGCACTAGAAAAGGCTGAACAACGTGTACAACTTCTTTTACAAAAAGATGGGCTGCCCGTCGAAGTACCTTTTGAGGTTGAAGATAATAGTGAGCAATAATTTCAATGAAGCACTAGCTAATGCTCAAAGTCGTATTAATCGCGCATTAGACAATCTTTTAAACGATTATCTTGATTCGATTGGTGGCATAGAAACTCGTTTACTTAGCGCTATAAAATATAGTCTGCTAGCGCCAGGCAAACGCGTTAGGCCAATGCTGGTGTATGCGGCGGCAGAGGCAGTTGGTGCTCACAACGCGGCTGATGTTGATATGGCCGCATGCGCGGTCGAGTGCATTCATGCCTATTCACTGATCCATGATGATTTACCCGCCATGGATGACGATGATTTGCGCCGTAACCGCCCCACCTGCCATATCGCCTTTGACGAAGCGACGGCCATCCTCGCGGGTGACGCACTGCAAGCAATGGCTTTCGAAGTTATGGCAAAAAGCCAACTACCTATGCAAACAATAGGCACGCTTGCCCATGCAGCGCGCAGAATGGTCGATGGCCAAGCGATTGATCAAGCCGCCACAAATCAAATTTTAAGCTTAACAGCCCTACAGTCGATGCACAGCGATAAAACGGGGGCCCTAATTTGCGCCTCTTTAAAACTGGGTGGCCTCGCAGCTAATGCAAACGAAGAACAACTTGCCAAACTCGATGTATTTGGCAGAGCTATTGGTCTCGCCTTCCAAATTCAAGACGATATCTTGGACATCACTGCAAGCACTGAACAGCTAGGCAAGCCTCAAAACTCTGACCAAGAGGCTAACAAAGCAACCTATCCACGATTCTTAGGATTAGAGGGCTCACAAGCGGCACTTAAAGAACAACATAGGATCGCAACTGAAGCCCTACAGGGCTTTGATAATTGCCAAACATTGTTTGGTCTAGCTAACTATATTGTTGAAAGATCTCATTAATCATGTGACTAACAGGCATTTTGGTATAAAATACGTCCTCATTTTGGTGAGCCAATAGATACGAACATATGTTTCATGAGATCCCCTCAGTACGCCCGTCGACGCCGCTGTTAGATACTGTTAACAGTCCTGCTGACATGCGCGATTTCACAGCAAGCCAATTGAAAGAGCTTGCTAATGAATTACGTGAATATATGTTATTCAGTGTCGGCCAATCCGGTGGCCATTTTGGCGCAGGCCTTGGGGTTGTTGAACTCACCGTGGTTTTACATCATCTTTTTGATACACCACACGATAGAATTGTTTGGGATGTTGGCCACCAATGTTACCCACATAAAATTCTTACGGGGCGCCGTGAAGAGATGCTCAGCATGCGCCAATTTGGCGGTCTTGCAGGCTTTCCTAAACGCGCAGAGAGTGAGTACGATGCTTTTGGCGTAGGCCATTCTAGT
>JALRIU010000041.1 GCA_023255355.1 Pseudomonadales bacterium
CATCTTCACGCCCATCGGATCAAGTCCAGAAGTTGGTTCATCTAGGAAAAGCACGCTTGGTTTGTGAAGAATAGCCTGAGCGATACCTATGCGCTGGCGCATGCCTTTGGAGTACTCTCCTACACGCTGGTCGGCATAATCCACGCAATTTAAAAATTCGAGCACATCAATTGCAGCCTTGCGCGGGTTATCTACGCCCGAAATTTCGGCAAAAAATACTAGATTTTCTAACGCGGTCATTTTTTCATAAAGTCGTACATTTTCAGGTACATAACCTATAAGGCGACGCACATGCATGGCTTCGCTAACACAGTCATACCCACCGATCTTGGCAAAACCACTTGTCGGAGAAAGTAGCGTGGTGAGCATATGTATTGTCGTGGTCTTACCCGCGCCGTTATGCCCAAGAAACCCAAAAACCTCGCCACTTTTAATGTTTAGGTTTAAATCGTGAACAGCCGATTTTTCACCGAATTTTCGAGATAATCCCCTCGTTTCAATCACATTTTCCATATTAACTCCATTTCGATTGAAGCTAATATGAAGAGCAAAGCTAAAATTCTCCTGCCGATTTGATTACAAAAATGTTAGATTGATATTGGAATATCCGGCATGGTCAGATTAATTCGACCTTGAGCGATTAAGGATGATTTCTTAACGTTGTGTCACAACACGGCGCCCCTTTTGTAACTTTAAGATAGGGCAGCACACCGTAATTCTATAGATCATTCCTGCCTTGATCGTACCATTTCATGCAGCGGCACTGGCTTAATTATCGTCAAAGGTGACGGAAGTGACGCGAGTGACACTTTTTTCTATTATCTTTGTATATGTAATTCGTGTTTTTTTATATTACAGTCGATAAGGCAAAAAAGCGTCACTTCCGTCACTTTTGTCACTCTACTTGAGCTTTAGGCCGCAAAAGCCGCGGCCGCTGTTTCGGCGGTGGGGCGTATACCCGCGCGTTTTCAACTCCTTTTGGAAGGTGGTCTGTGTCCAGGGCAATAAGCCTTGTTGTTCAGACCAAAACCTAAAGCGCAGATATAGGTCATTGGTTGTTTCAAAGTAATTTTGTTCTTGAGCTGTCTCTTCATCTAGGAATTGAAGCAAGATGTCTTCGTCGTTGAGATATTCTGCCGACGCGGCAGTCACCGACTTTGGAACCTGAAGTCCATGCTGCTGCCAGTCTTTCGCACCATCAATTGCCCACCGAAGGATTGAAGGCCATTCTGCCTTGAGCTTTTCTTCTAAGTTAAGATCACGATAGCGGTATTCCTGAGGAGGATACTGTGATTCATAACCTGCCACTTTACACTGAACGCAAAGCAGATGGCATCTATCGCTATAGAAGGCGCGTCCCAAAAGCCTTGGTTGGACATGTTGGTAAAGGCTACCTCTATCGCAATTTGGGACGTAGGAAGGAAGATGTTGCACGCGCCTGGCCTGAGTCTCATGCGGACGTAGAACGTATCATAGCGCTGGCCCAAGAGGGGGTAGATAAAGCATCGGAGCTGTTAAAACGCAAATACCACCGGGCAATGGTGCTGCACCTTGTCGAAGAACACTACGGGAAAGACGCTGCAGAGCTGCTTGAGGCTGGGAAGGTGGATGATAACCTAGACTTCGCCCTCATGGGCCTGGCTGATAAACTCGATGGGCAATA
>JALRIU010000052.1 GCA_023255355.1 Pseudomonadales bacterium
CATCAAACGCAGCTTGGTTATACCATTGACCATTTATATTGGCTGATATTCTCCAAGTTTTTCCTGCAGGTGATTTGGGATTGATCGGTGCGACATAGCTAGGTCTATTATCACCTTGCTGTTTGTCGAGATTAGGTATCAATTTGATATTAGTAAAAAGTATTTAAAACTATGATTTACGATTCAGAAGCAGACGAAAACAAATTCATCTCAAAAACCCTATTTTTGGCTTTTTCTATTAGCCTATTTTATTTACCAATTCCTTTATACCGGGCAGTGATTGACGGAGAGCTATTCCGGCTTTGGTTTTTAACTTTTAGCGTGTTGTATTTTGTGTCATACAAGTTTTCTTTGTTTGATAAAACAAGACTGTATGGCATTGTCATATTTGCTCTAGCAGTATTTTTACATTTTTTTATAGGTTACGTTTCCAACGGCTTGCTAAATTCTGTTTTATCGATATGGGGTTTAGTTTTCTCATTAATGGTATATATAGTTAATAAGCCTTGCGGGGTGATTGTTTTCTTGGCGGTTATGATCACATATATCATTGGCCTCTCCGGTTTTGATCATACTCAATTGCCTTTTTATCAAGCCAAAACCATCTCACCCAATTTGGAAATTGTGCATCTAATTTTTATGGCGATATTTATCTTATATGCAATGCGTCGACTCACATTATTGGCGGCTATTCCGGTTAAAATCATGTTCCGGTCGCTTCAACGAGAACAGGAATTAAGCAGGGCGAAAGATTTATTTCTATCTAATATGTCTCATGAATTGCGTACTCCGTTGAATGGGATCTATGGTGCGCTTCAGTTAGTTGAAGGCAGTGATGAAACTGAAAAGGCAGTCATGAGGGCTGCAAAAAAATCTGCCGAGTCACTCAATCGTATTGTGAGTGATATCTTAGATATCCAAAAACTATCCAGTGGCAAGCTAGAAATCGCACCACAATGGAATGAGACAGCGGCAATATTTGAGCAAGCGCAAAATCTATTTATGCCCTTAGCAGATATTAATCATGTGACGTTGAATTTAACTATCGATACGTCTTTGCCCAATGAACTTTATTGTGATGAGTTAAGACTAGGCCAAATTCTTAATAACCTGGTAGGAAATGCTATTAAGTTTACCGAGCAGGGCAGCGTTTCTATAGCTACGCGCTATGAAGAAGGCAGTTTAATTGTCAGTATTAGTGATACAGGCATTGGCATGGATGATATTGCACTTAACCACCTCTTCGATAGGTTCACTCAAGCAGACTCTTCATTACGCAAAAAGTACGCGGGTACAGGCTTAGGCATGGCGATTACTAAGGAATTAATTGAGCTCATGGCAGGCAGTATTGATGTTGCATCGCAGCTTGGTCAAGGCACTACGTTTACAGTGAAGTTGCCTTTGCAGGGGCGAAATTAAATATAAGCGCTAATTTTTCATTAGCGCCGATAATTCTTCATACTCTTCTTGGGTTAGCATCCACCGTTCTTCTACCTCGTCCAAGGCTTTTTTAGCAACGGTTTGTGCGGCTAATAATTTGGTTAGATTAGCCTTGTTTTCATCAAGGTATATGTCGCCATCAGACAGCTGATTATTAATAGCATCAAGCTCTGTTTGATGTTTTTCCATGTCGGCTTCTAGGCGATCAAGCTGTTTCTTTAATGGGCTTAATTGTTTACGAATATCCGCCTCTTTTTGTTTTTGTAGCCTGCGCTCGTCGGCGCTGAGGTTTTTACTAGCTTCTTCTTTAGGTGTTGACGCAGAAGATTTGGCGGCAGAGGGTTTATTAAGTTGTGCTTTATGATCGCTTAACCAACGGTGGTAATCATCAAGGTCACCTTCAAAAACGTCGACTTTACCATTGGCCACCAAGATAAAATCATCGACGCAGTTTCTGAGCAAGTGCCGATCGTGCGAGACAATAACGACGGCACCGGCAAAATTTTGTAATGCCATGGTAAGCGCATGGCGCATTTCTAAATCTAGGTGGTTGGTGGGTTCGTCAAGTAGCATCAGCGCAGGTTTTTGCCAGGCAACAATGGCTAGTGCAAGACGTGCTTTTTCACCGCCAGAGAAATTAGTGATAGGCTCAAGGGCGATGTCACCATGAAAATCAAAGCCACCTAAATAATTACGAATTTCTTGCTCGGTAGCTTTAGGGCTTAACCGTTGCAGGTGAAGTAGCGGGCTAGCTTTTATATCTAGGGCCTCAAGTTGGTGCTGGGCAAAATAACCTATTTTACTGTGCTCCCCAGTGTGGCGAGCACCAGCGATAAGTTTTAAGTCTGCAACCAAGGTTTTAATTAAGGTCGATTTACCTGCACCGTTAGGGCCAAGTAGGCCAATTCTCGAGCCGTTAAGGATCGAGAGGTTCACTTTTTCAAGGATGGCTTTTTCAGCATCAAAACCTAATTTACCGTCTTCAATACTGACCAAGGTTTGAGATAGTTTCTCAGCGCAGGGGATAGAAAAATGAAACGGCGAGTCGATGTGCGCTGGGGCAATATCTTCCATTCTTGCAAGCGCTTTAATGCGGCTTTGGGCTTGTTTAGCCTTGGTTGCTTTGGCTTTAAAGCGGCGTACAAAAGATTCCATTTGCTCGCGAACGCGCTGTTGTTTTTCAAAGGCAGATTGTTGCAGGGCTAAGCGTTCAGCGCGTTGCACTTCATAGGCACTGTAATTGCCCTTGTAAAGCACTAAACGTTTTTGTTCATAAGACAGTGTATGTTGCGTGACATTATCTAAGAAATCGCGATCGTGAGAAATAAGTAGAATGGCGCCCGGGTAGCGCTGCAGCCATTGCTCTAACCAAAGTGTTGCATCCATATCTAAGTGGTTAGTAGGCTCATCGAGAAGCAATAAATCAGCCGGCGTCATTAATGCTCGTGCAAGATTTAGCCGGATTCGCCACCCGCCAGAAAAACTATTGACCGGACGCGACATGCCATCGACATCAAAACCCAAACCATCCAATAGTAGTTCGGCTCTAACCTTGGCGTTATAGCCATCAATACTTTCTAAGTCGTGATAGAGATGACCGAGTGCTTCGTTGTCGCCACTCGCTTCAGCCAGAGCAATATCTCGTTCGATGTTGCGCAGAATAGCGTCACCATCCATCACATAATCGATAGCGCTGCGATCGCTCGAGCCTACTTCTTGTGCCATATGAGCAAGGCGCCAATCGCGGGGAATAAAGACATCGCCACTGTCATGGTGAAGCTCACCAAGCAACAGTTTGAAGAGACTGGATTTGCCACAGCCATTTCTCCCAATGATGCCAATATGTTGCCCTGGGTGAATATGCAGACTGCTGTCCTCAAGAAGAATATTGGGACCGCGACTGAGAGAAATGTCATTGATAGTAATCATGGGTCGGCATTTTATCCTTAGCGCCTCGTACGACCTAGTGTTAGTTGCAACAAAATGCAAAATAATGGGTCCAACACCTGTAAAATAACGGCCCGATGGGCTAGGATGTTGCACAGCTGGATGATTCCAGGCATATCACAGGAGAAAAAGTGTGAACAAGAAGTTAATTTTAGCAGTTGTTACTCTGGGGCTTGTCTTGCAGGGTTGTAATGAAGACAAGGCAAAGGAGCTAACGATGCAAACTGATGATCAAAAAGTTGCATACAGCATTGGTCTAAGTATCGGTGCGAATTTTAAAGAACAACAATTAAATCTTGATGCTGACTACGTTGGTGCAGGTATCGCTGATGCCCTAGCAGGTAATCAACCTCGCTTGACCGACGAAGAAATGCAAGACGTTATGATGCGTTTCCAACAGTCTCAAATGGAAAAAATGCAAGCAGCTCAAGACGAAGAGTCAACCAAAAATGCTGAAGCTTCAGCAGCTTTCCTTGCTGAAAACGCAGCCAAAGAAGGCGTTGTAACAACCGACAGTGGCCTGCAATATAAAGTGATCACCGAAGGTACAGGCGCAACACCAGGTGCAAGCGATACCGTTGAAGTTCACTATCGCGGTACATTGATCGATGGCACTGAGTTCGATTCATCCTATAAGCGTGGTGAGACCGTGAGCTTCCCTGTAAATGGTGTTATCGCTGGCTGGACTGAAGCGCTTCAGTTAATGAAAGAAGGTGCAAAATATGAGTTGTACATTCCTTCAGACTTAGCCTACGGCCCAGGTGGTACTGGTGGCCCTATTGGTCCTAATCAGGCGTTGATTTTTGAAGTTGAGTTAGTGTCGGTCGCTAAATAAGCTACTTGCGTTGCTACAGCGGCGTTGCAACAAAATTTTAGTCAGGTCATTTAGTTTTCCTAAACTCCAACCTAAAATTTTGTTGCAAAGCCGCTGTAGCTGCCTCAGTAACGCTCATTGAA
>JALRIU010000154.1 GCA_023255355.1 Pseudomonadales bacterium
CAGAATCGGCTGCAATGCATATATGAAAAACCCTAGTACCAGGACAGCTGCACTTCCCACCATCAGCGCACGATTACTCATTGGTCTGCCCCCAGCCATTGATATTGCAAATCATAGGTATGCGTTAACGATAAATCTGCAATAGGTGATAATTTTTTATCTAGCGCCAGCGCATTGTCTAACTGATCAATCGATCCATTTAGCTGCACCTGGAATACGATCACATCACCATCCACAGAACTCAAATTGGCAGACTCTATGGCGGCCAAGCCATTCAAATATCGATCAACATTTGCATAGTCCGCGAATGTTTGTAATCCAGCCACCCGCATCGACAAGGTCGAATGATTACCATTGCTAACCACGACGTATTTCTGGGCTAATTTATCTATCAATGACATCAATCCGACCGCTAAAAAGTCTTCGGGTTTTGCTTCCAGGACCTCGTAGCTGTATTCCTCATCATCAATTACATAGCGCCAATTGCCTATCCAAAGGCCTGCGCTCGTTTGCACAGCTTGGCCACTCAACACGACATCGGGCTTGTAACGAATAGATGCGGTATTAATTCTACTGTAATCACGGGCAAAAAGCTCTGCTGGCTGCAGCGCAAAATCATCGTCGAGGTCACCTTTAGGCAAGGTCAATGGCAGACCACGTTCGCTTGCCATATATTGCAACTGCTTAGCGACATGCGTGGAATGTATTTGGGTAACCCATTGCTGCTGCGCATAATCATCGAGCGCCAACCACACTAATACCGAAGGTCGATTCTGCGACCAAAGCCCAAGCCCGGCGCTACGAATAAGCTGTAACAATGCGCCACGCAAGAATACAACGCGCATCACTCGCTGGCTGCGCACATCAGTACCTAGCCGTTGTTTCTCTTCAAGAGTTGTTGGTACCTCAATCGTATGAAAGCCAAATTCGCGCACATAATTTTTAGCTTCATCGAGGGCATTCTGAACCAAGGGGAAGTCATCGAAATTGGATTGCCCTGTCACCTTTACCAGGACTTTGCGGAGTGCTTCTTTAACGACCGGCGCGTTAATATCTTCACCACCTGTCACAGGCACGTGAGCTTCGTATAAATCACTGACACGCTCGGCAGATTGCGCCACCGGGCAAATGATAAATAGAATCAAAATTATTCGTTGAACAAGCTTGAGCATGTTATTCCCTTACGTTTCCAACATTCTAACGTGCTATTGGCAACTCGTCACACTTTTGACGCTGCAATAACTGTCTTTTTTAACTAGGTCTGATAAAATGTCTGATCTTTTTTTCATTATCAGTATGGCCAACCAAAATGACTGACAAGCAATCACTTAGCTATAAAGACGCTGGCGTAGATATCGACGCTGGTGACGCCCTCGTAGAACGCATCAAGCACGTCGCTAAACGTACCACT
The DNA here is from genome assembly GCA_023255355.1 of Pseudomonadales bacterium. Lineage (GTDB taxonomy): Bacteria > Pseudomonadota > Gammaproteobacteria > Pseudomonadales > JAHEIH01 > JAHEIH01. Next base: position 1,412 of record JALRIU010000154.1, read on the forward strand.
CGCCCTGAGGTTTTGGGCGGTTTAGGTGGTTTTGGCGCACTATGTGAAATCCCTAGCGGTTATAAAAAACCGGTATTGGTTTCTGGTACCGATGGCGTGGGTACAAAATTACGCTTAGCGATGGATCTCGGTCTACACGATACCATCGGCATTGATTTGGTCGCTATGTGTGTCAACGATTTGGTGGTAGCCGGCGCCGAACCGTTATTTTTTCTAGATTACTATGCGACGGGCAAACTTAATGTGGATACTGCCGCAGCGGTTGTAACTGGTATTGGCGAAGGCTGTTTGCAAGCAGGTTGTGCACTGGTAGGCGGTGAAACGGCTGAAATGCCAGGCATGTATGAAGGCGAAGACTACGATCTTGCTGGTTTCTGTACCGGCGTTGTTGAACGTGATGGCATTATCGATGGTAGCAAAGTCAGTGAAGGCGACGCCTTAATCGGCGTTAAATCAAGTGGCCCTCACTCCAATGGCTATTCTTTAATTCGCAAAATTATCGAAGTATCAGGGGCTGATACTCGTGCAGCTTTCGGCGATTCTACACTAGGCGAAACGCTCCTTAAGCCAACCAAAATTTATGTCAAACCCCTATTAAAGTTGATTGCTGACATGCCAGTCCATGCGCTTTCACACATTACAGGTGGCGGCCTAACTGAAAATATTCCTCGTGTACTACCTGAAGGCACCAAAGCAGTCATCGACACCAAGTCTTGGCAAATGCCAGCGATTTTTGAATGGCTTCGTGAGAACGGTAATGTTGCACCACGTGAAATGTATCGCACGTTTAACTGCGGAATTGGCATGGTTGTCGCTGTACCTGCCGATCGTGCACAAGATGCCATTAATCACCTCATAGCATCAGGCGAAGAGGCACTTTTAATTGGCCATATCGCGATCAAGAACGCTGACGAAAAAGCGGTAGAACTCGTTAACCTATGAAAAATATCGTTGTATTGATATCCGGTGGTGGCACAAACTTACAAGCCATCATCGATGCCTGCGCGACTGGTGACATTAATGCCAAGATAAGCGCTGTGGTTAGTAATAAAGCCGATGCTTTTGGTCTAGCACGCGCAGCAAAGGCAAATATCAATACCGCGATTATTAGCCATAAAGACTACGACGATCGCGAAAGCTTCGATATTGCTTTACGTGAACTGGTCGAAAGCTACAATCCGGACTTAGTTATCTGCGCCGGATTTATGCGTATTTTAACCGGCGCCTTTGTTAATCACTTTTTAGGTCGCTCTCTCAATATCCACCCTTCTTTATTGCCCAAGTTCACTGGCCTCAACACGCATCAACGTGCCATTGACGCTGGTGAAAGCCAAGCAGGCACATCAGTTCATTTCGTTACTGAGGAACTTGATGGCGGTCCTGTTGTCATACAAGCAGCAGTACCCGTATTATCAGATGATAATGCTCAGGTATTAGCGGCACGAGTACTGGAACAAGAACATAAAATATTTCCTCTAGCGGCCAAATGGTTTTGCGAGGACAGACTTACACTCAAAAATGGCAAGGCGGTTTTGGATGGTGAAATACTCCCCGATACAGGCTTTCAGTTTAAAGGCTAAACATCTATTTTCGACCGCGCTTTTAGTTAGTGGAATTGCGATTGCATCATCGAGTGTTGCAGACGATATTCGCTTGGCAGACTATTCCGCTGTCTATGAAACCACCTTGAGTGGATTTACCATTGAAGGTCACCGCTCATTACAGCGCGGTGAAGACGGCATCTACAAACTCAGCATGCAAGCGAGCGCAATGCTCATGAGTCTCAGTGAAGAAAGCCATTTCTCTATCAATGGAAATACCTTATTGCCACTGCGCTACCAATACCTTTTTAAAAAACCTCTCGGCAGTAACCGCCAACAAACGATTCGTTTCAACTGGGCCTCAATGACCATCGATGGCACCTATAAGAAACCTTGGACACT
>JALRIU010000180.1 GCA_023255355.1 Pseudomonadales bacterium
TGAATGTGTGCTTTTGGTTAAGGGTGATGTGTCTGATAAGGCGGAGTTAGACCCTGAGGTTATGCGTGTTATGTCTATTCTCGCTGAGGAATTACCTGTTAAGCAGGCATCTGCATTGGCCTCAAAGATATGTGGTGTTAAGAAAAATGCACTTTATGGATGGGCTCTCGCAAATCTTAAATGAGTTCAAATGGTTTGTGTCGGTTAAAGGCTATTATTAAAGGCTTGCATAAACATTGATCACTCATTAGACTGCTTGACGAGTCAACTAGACAATCGCAGCCTGTTTGCAGGGTGAGGAAAGTCCGGGCTCCGCAGGGTAGAGTGCCAGGTAACACCTGGGGGGCGAAAGCCTACGACAAGTGCAGCAGAGAGTAGACCGCCATTTTGTATGGTAAGGGTGAAAGGGTGCGGTAAGAGCGCACCGCGCTTCTGGTAACAGTAAGCGGCAAGGTAAACTCCACTCGGAGCAAGATCAAATAGGCTTCCTTTAGGCGTGACCCGCGCTGGAAGCGGGTAGGTCGCTTGAGGCCGGTGGTGACGCTGGTCCTAGATGAATGATTGTCCTAGACAGAACCCGGCTTATTGTTGACTCGCTCTTTTTCTCCTCATTTAATAATCAAAAGATCTAGAACTTAAAGTTTTACTTTAAGTTCGCGCCCTATTTTCCTGAATTAATTATTTTATTTTATTTTCCCTCTGTCGTTTTCTCGATGATAGGCGCATTTCTATGCCTGTTTCCTGTGTTTTCGACGATGTTACCGCTTTCTGGTGCTTGACTTTTAATGCTCCGGGTCGCATAGTGTGGCGAAGTGGGATAATGTGGTGAAAAGTGTCGCATTATGGATTTTAAAACTAGCTGAAGTGGGTTTTGAGTGTTTAGAGGCGTTACACATATCAATTTAGATGCGAAGGGGCGGATGGCTATGCCAGCTAAATACCGCGACCGTTTGTCGTCTGAATTTGGTGGTCAGGTCGTTATAACGATCGATACGCAAACGCGCTGCCTGTTGGTTTATCCGCTTGCTACTTGGGAGGTTTTAGAGCGTCAAATTCAAGATTTGCCCTCCTTTGATCCTGCTGTGAAGCGCTTTCAACGGTTAACAATTGGTTATGCCAGTGATCTAGAGTTGGATGGGAGTGGTCGCGTGCTTTTGCCGCAGTCTTTGCGTGACTATGCGGACCTGGAGAAAAAGGTCGTGCTGGTTGGGCAGGGTAAGAAATTTGAGTTGTGGGGTGAGGATGCTTGGCTTGCTCATCGTGAACAATGGTTGGCAGAGGAGGCAGATGTTGATCTTTTGTCTTCTGATGCACTCAAGAATTTGGCGATGTAATGGCTAATGAGCACATTACTGTTTTGTTGCATGAGGCTATTGAGGGCTTAGCCATTCGCCGTGATGGGTTTTATGTTGATGGTACATTCGGTCGGGGTGGCCACAGTCGACTAATACTTGAGAATCTTGGTGCTGATGGTCGATTGCTAGGTATAGATAAGGATCCAAGAGCGATTGAGGCAGCTAACAGCTTGGCGGTGATGGATGGACGATTTTCTATAGCTCATGGCAGTTTTGCTGAACTTGATTCTTTGGTTGCAGCGGGAACAGTGGATGGCATTTTGTTGGATCTTGGTGTTTCTTCGCCGCAGTTAGATGAAGCTGAAAGGGGATTTAGCTTTCAGAAAGATGGTCCCTTGGATATGCGGATGAATCCACTAGTTGGCGAAAGTGCTGCGCAGTGGGTGAATCGAGAAAAAGAAGCTGAATTGGTGCGTGTTTTTAAAACCTTTGGTGAGGAGCGTTATAGCAAGAGGATTGCGGCTGCAATCGTTAAGGTGAGAAACAAAACGCCTTTTGAGAGCACATTGCAGTTAGCTAAGGTGGTGGCAGAGGCTCACCCAGCGTGGGAAAAGGGTAGGCATCCGGCGACAAAAGTTTTTCAGGCGATTCGTATTTATATAAATAACGAATTGGGTGATCTGGAGTCGGCATTAGAGAGTGCTTTAAATCTGTTAAGGCCAGGTGGTCGATTGGTTGTGATTAGTTTTCACTCCTTAGAGGATCGTATGGTTAAGCAGTTTATGCGCAAGCAGCAAAAGGGCGATGAGTTTCCGGCAGGACTTCCTATCCCAGAGTCTGCATTGAATAAAAAGATGCGCAATATCGGTAAGGCTGTTATGGCGAGCGATGCGGAAGTCGCTGCAAACGTGAGATCGCGTAGCGCAGTGATGCGCATTGCAGAAAAGCTATAGCATAGGTGTTTTGAATCGGAGGTGGGTTTGAAATATCGAGCGGAGTGGATCTTGTTGGTATTGGTATTAGGTACTGCGGTTGGTGTGGAGTACATGGCGCACCAGACGCGCCAACTTTTCAGTGAATTGCAGCGCATGGTTCGCCACGAAGAAAATCTTCGCGCTGACTGGGGGCGTTTGTTGTTAGAGATGAGTACTTGGGGTGCTCATGCGCGAGTCGAAAAGATGGCGCGCGAAAAAATGGGCATGGATGTTCCAAAATTGGACGATATTGAGGTAATTAAACAGTGAAGAACAAGGTAATGAAGCCATACGTTTGGCGTTATTACACACTGGCTTTTCTGCTAGCGGTCTTGTTCGCACTATTGATTGGGCGCGTGGCAATGCTGCAATTGAGTGATGAGGGGCGTGGTCGAGCCTTCCTTCAGCAGCAGGGTGATGCGCGTAGTATCCGTACCCTAACTGTGCCTGCTAGTCGAGGTGTTATCACTGATCGTAATGGTGAAATCTTGGCGATGAGTACGCCGGTCGAATCGTTGTGGATTAACCCTAAATATTTTGAAGCAAAAGACGATGCCATTAAGGTTTTGGCAAAGGTATCTGGAGAGAAAGAATCAGCCTTCCGTGCTCGTTTGCAACGAAATTCAAAGCAAGGCTTTATGTTTATTGAGCGCCAAATCAGCCCGGAAAAAGCGAAAGAAGTTTTGGCTTACGGCTTTAAAGGCGTCCACTCTCAGACCGAATACAAGCGATTCTATCCTGCTGGTGATGTGATTTCACAGGTCGTTGGATTTACTAATATAAGCGATCAGGGTCAGGAGGGTATTGAGCTTGCCTTTAATGATCAGTTGGCGGGTCATCCAGGGCGTAAACAGGTCATGAAGGATCTCAATGGCAATGTTATTAGAGAGATCGCTGAGGTCGAGGCGCCAAAACAGGGTGGCCAGATCCAATTAGCAATCGATCTCCGTTTGCAATATGTAGCTCAGCGTGAGTTAGCGCAGGCGCTTACTAATTTTGGTGCCAAAGCTGGCACTGTCGTTATGTTGGATGTTAATACGGGTGAGTTGTTAGCAATGGCGAGCCAGCCATCGTTTAATCCAAATAATCGTCGCAATATGAAGATAGATCATGTTCGTAACCGTGCGTTAACGGATGTTTTAGAGCCTGGCTCTACGGCTAAGCCATTGTCCATGATCGCTGCACTAAAAAGTGGTAAGTACACACCTAAAACCGTGGTTGATACCAATCCTGGCTATATTCGAATTGAGCGTAAAGTATTTCCAGATCCTGTAAATTACGGTGTGATTGATGTTACTAAAATTTTGGCTAAGTCTAGTCAAGTAGGCATGTCTAAAGTTGCCCTAGATATTGGTAATGCCCCTATTAGAAGTGTTTTGTTGTCACTAGGATTTGGTGAGTCTACGTATTCTCGCTTCCCTGGCGAAAGTTCTGGTTTGTTTCCTGTATACGATCGTGAGCCCACCGGTATTGAAACGGCAACAATGGCGTTTGGTTACGGTTTTGCAGTAACGCCTGTGCAATTGGCTTCTGCTTATGCAACGTTAGCTAGTGGCGGTATTAAGCGGCCTGTTTCTTTGTTAAAGGTCGAAAGCGATGTGGTTGCTGGTGAGCGAGTTATCGAAGAAGGCGTAGCTAAACAAGTTGTTAATATGCTGCGAGAGGTTGTCAAGCTAGGTGGCACGGGAACGATGGCGGCCACTGAGTTGTATGGTGTGGCCGGCAAGACCGGCACCGCGCATAAGGTAGGCAAAGGTGGGTATGCAGATAGTAAATACATGGCCTTATTTGCCGGCATAGCACCGGTGGATAATCCCAGAATTGCCGCGGTAGTTGTGATCGATGAGCCGGCGGGCAATCGATATCATGGTGGGCAAGTGGCAGCGCCAGTATTTTCGAGAGTCGTTAATGACTCTCTTCGCATATTAAACGTTCGTCCAAGTATTTCAGTGAACGAAAAAGTTGCTGTGACGGCAGGCCAGGGGGTGACCCATGCAGGTTGATCTCCAGCAATTTGTGCCTGCGGCATTTATGCCAGAGCAACGTCATGCGATGTTAAACGATATATTCGTAGACAGTAGAGATGTTATTCCAGGATCTGGTTTTATTGCGTTGCGTGGTAGTCAGCTCGATGGTAGGAAATATATTGAAAGTGCTGTAAAAAACGGTGCCTCTCTTGTATTTGCAGACGCTAAAGATTTGATCCTTGATCAGTCAGTTCGTTCGGTTGTCATAAATATTCCTGAGCTTGAGTCACATATCGCTGCAATGGCAGCGGATTTCTATGATCACCCCTCGATCAATGTAAATACCATTGCAGTCACTGGAACTAACGGTAAGACTAGTGTGTGTAAGTTTATAGCTGATGCTATGTCTGAATTACATGGTTCATGTGCCTATATGGGAACATTGGGTTGGGGTGTCGGAGCAGATCTACAACCACTGCAAAACACAACGCCTGATGTCGTCTCTGTGCAGCGTATTTTGCGTCGTGTTGTTGACCAAGGTGCTCGAAGTATCGCCATGGAGGTTTCATCCCATGGGTTGCATCAAGGTCGAATTGATAACGTCTTGATTGATGTGGCGGTATTCACAAACTTAAGTCGCGATCACCTTGATTACCATGGGGACATGTCGGCTTATGCAGAAGTTAAGCGAAGCTTGTTCGGGCGCAATGAATTGCAATGCTCAGTTATCAATATTGATGATGAATTTGGGTTGACGTGGTATGAAAGTCTTCGCCTTTCATCTGAGGTGTTGTCATACAGTGCCCGTGATAAGGCTGATATCAGCCTCAACCACGTCGAGTATTCTCTGAACAAAACTTATATAGACATTCAAACGCCATTCGGTGGAGTTGCGTTGAGTTTGCCTGTTGTTGGGCCGTTTAATGTTTATAACCTATTAGCAACTTGCGCAGTTCTTTGTCACTACACGAACGATTTAGAAAAAATCACGCAAGCAATGGCTGCTATCAAGCCCGTACCAGGCCGTATGCAGCTAGTTGATTCAGAGAAGCCTGTAGTCATAGTAGATTATTCTCATACCCCTGATGGTCTTGAAAAAGCCTTGCTGGCTATAAAGCCCCATTGCAAAGGAAATGTTTGGGTGGTTTTTGGTTGTGGGGGTGATAGAGATGGTGGTAAACGGCCTTTGATGGCTGCTGTTGCAGAACGATTAGCTGATAAGGTTGTTGTGACTAGTGATAATCCTCGGAGCGAATCCCCACAAGCAATTATCAATCAAATTATGCAGGGTTTTGTAAAGTTAGATGTAGTCACCGCGATCGAAGATAGATATCAAGCGATATCCTTTGCGCTGTCTAGTGCCGGCCTCGAAGATTGTGTATTGCTAGCTGGAAAGGGGCATGAAACCTATCAAATTTTAAATAGTGGCACGATTCATTTTGATGATCGCGAAGTAGCTGCTGAAATTTTGAGGGGGCTGGTCAGATGCAATTGATTTGTGAAGCAGACCAATTGGCAAAACTTCTCTCCGGTAAGTTGATGTCGGCATCCTTAGATCTTCATGGTCTTATAAGTTCAGACTCGCGATCGATTAATCAAGGTGATGTATTTGTTGCGCTGCGAGGCGATGTGTTTGATGGGCATGATTTCTTGGCAGATGTTCAGGCCAAGGGCGCTAGTCTTGCTGTGGTGGAACAGTTTGATGAAGCATTAAGTCTGCCTCAGATAGTGGTTGAGAATTCCTTGCGTGCATTTGGGCAAATGGGAAAATTGATCAGAGATTATTTTGTAGGTCCCGTTTTTGCAATTACGGGTAGTTGCGGTAAGACAACCTCCAAAGAGATGCTTGCTTGCATTCTGGCTACTGAAGGGCGAGTGGTTGCAACTAAGGGAAATCATAATAATGAAGTGGGCGTTCCCCAAACATTAAGCCAGCTAGAAAATAGTTATGACTTTGCCATCATTGAAATGGGTGCGGCCAAACTTAACGATATTGCCTATTTAGCAGACTTTGTGGCGCCTGATTATGCGATGGTGACGATGGTTGCACCTTCGCATTTGCAGAGCTTTGGATCGCTTCAAAATATCGCCGCTACAAAATATGAAATTTTTTCAAATACACATAATTTACGTGGCTGTGTCATCAATGGTGATGATCCTGTTACTGAGGCTTGGCGTGCATCTCTACTGAATCAGGAGTTGCGTGTTTATAGTTTTGGTATGCAGTCTAAAAACGATGTATTTGCTGCTGATGTTGACTTAGGTATGGATCACTCAGTGTTTACGGTTTATGCACCTCAAGGTCAATTTAGGGTGACTTTGAATGTTCCTGGCAAGCATATGGTGATGAATGCTCTGGCAGTAATTTCTCTTGCGCTCATGTCTGGTGTTGAAGCCAATAACATTATAGAGGGGTTAGCACAATATCGTTGCATGGCCGGCCGTTTAGCAGAATCTAAACGTTGGGGTATGCGTATTATCGATGATACTTATAACGCCAACCCAACATCGATGAAATCAGCAATAGAAACACTTGCCATGTCAGTTCCTCGCAGGATTTTGGTTTTGGGTGATATGGCTGAATTGGGAGAGCAGAGTGAGGCTATGCATAGTGATGTGGGTCGTTATGCTATGGGTCGTGTAGATGCATTGTTTTGCTGTGGTGAAAAAATGAAAGCTGCTGCGGCTGCCTTTGGCGCAGATGCTCATTATTTCGAAGATCAAGAATCTCTGGCATTGTCCTTAAGTGAGTATTCACAAACTGGAGATACATTGTTATTCAAGGGTTCTAGAAGTTCGAAGATGGAAAAAGTCATCGCGCGCTTGGCGCAACTAAAGGAAGGGGAATAGTTCATGTTGCTTTGGTTGTCAGATTTACTTGCAAACTATATCGGTGGCTTCGGTGTGTTTAAGTACCTTACCGTCCGCGGCATTATGGGTGTTATTACAGCCATGGCGATTGCATTAATACTCGGTCCGACCATGATTCGTCGCCTTAATTATCACCAGATTGGTCAGTCTGTTCGAAATGATGGACCGGCATCGCATTTGTCCAAGTCAGGTACCCCTACGATGGGTGGTGCGTTAATTCTTGTTGCCATTATTCTTAGTACGCTGCTTTGGTCGGATCTTAGTAATTCTCATGTTTGGGTTGTTGTAATTGTTACGTTAATTTTTGGCGCTGTAGGTTGGATTGATGATTATCGTAAAGTCATAGAGAAAAACTCCAAGGGATTGCCTGCGCGGTGGAAATATTTTTGGCAATCAGTGGGTGGTTTTGGCGTGGCAACCTTCCTTTATATGAATGCAGACAGCAATGTTGTTACTGGGCTCTATCTACCCTTTATCAATGGAATGGTCGTTGATATGGGAATCTTTTTTATTGTCTTTGCCTACTTTGTAATCGTAGGGAGTAGTAATGCTGTCAATTTAACAGATGGTTTAGATGGTCTTGCTATTCTCCCGACGGTCTTGGTCGCTGGCGCTCTAGGTATCATTGCATACCTCACTGGCAACATAAAATTTGCCGAATATCTTTTGATTCCGTACGTGCAAGGTACTGGCGAGATCATTATTTTCTGTGCGTCGATAGTTGGCGCTGGTCTGGGGTTCCTTTGGTTCAATACCTATCCCGCGCAGGTATTTATGGGTGATGTTGGTGCACTAGCGCTTGGTGCAGCGCTGGGCGCCGTTGCAGTAATCATTCGTCACGAAGTTGTACTGTTCATTATGGGCGGTGTATTCGTAATGGAAACATTGTCGGTAGTGATTCAAGTGGCATCTTTCAAATTAACGGGTAAGCGCGTTTTTAGAATGGCACCCATTCATCACCATTTTGAGCTAAAGGGGTGGCCTGAGCCTCGAGTTATCGTCAGATTTTGGATCATCACTGTAGTTTTGGTGTTGATCGGCCTAGCGACATTGAAAATTAGGTAGGAGAATAAATTGAGTCTAATCGCTTCAGATAACATGCTTGCTATCATCGGACTAGGAAAGACCGGGATGGCCTGTGCTCGTTATTTGGCTAGCCAGGGCAAATCATTCTTTGCGATAGAAGAGAATTCAACTGCGGCCTCTGTGACTCAATTTGCCGTCGAATTTCCTGATAAGCGATTGATTACTGGTCCAATAGACTTTAATGACTTAAATGCAGCGAATAGATTAATCGTTAGCCCAGGCGTTTCTTTGGATAAGCCAGCATTAGTTGAAGCTAAACAGGCTGGTCTCGAAATTGGTTGTGACATCGATTTGTTTGCAGAGAATACTGATGTTCCAATCATCGCCATCACTGGATCTAATGCAAAAAGTACTGTCACCAGCTTGGTAGGTGAGATGGCCAATAACGCGGGCATCAAAGTGGGTGTAGGTGGCAATATTGGTACTCCTGCACTTGAACTGCTTATGCAAGCAGCAAACTATGAATTGTTTGTGCTTGAATTATCAAGCTTCCAGTTGGAGCGTATGAGGCCGCTTAATGCTTTGGTAGCGACTGTCTTAAATATAAGTCCAGATCACATGGATCGATATGAAGGCTTAACTCAATATCATGCAGCCAAACACCGAATTTACATGGGCTGTAAAGCCGCGGTATTCAACCGTAGTGACGCATTAACCACGCCTCTATTACCTGATGCGGTAAAACGTTATAGCTTCGGTTTGGATTCACCAGACTTTAAAGCCTTTGGTTTGGTGAAAATTGATGGCAATGAATACCTCGCGGAAGAGTTTAAAGAGCTAATGCCTCTTGCTGATGTGTCATTACTCGGTCGCCATAATGCAGAGAACGTTCTTGCAGCCTTGGCCATTGGTAAAGCTGCAAATATTCCGATGCCTGCAATGTTGAGTACGCTGAAAAGTTTCAAAGGGTTACCTCATCGCTGTGAGTGGATTGCAGATGTCAACGGTGTGAAATATATCAACGATTCAAAGGGTACCAATATCGGTGCCACTGTTGCAGCAATCGGTGGATTTGCCAAAGATGGTGAAGAGAATATCGTGCTTATTGCTGGTGGTGTCGGCAAAGGCGCAGATTTTGCCATCTTAGCTAAACAAATAAAGTCTGTTAAAAAAGCTATTTTAATTGGTGAGGATGGCCCCAAAATTCAAGCTGCTTTGGTTTCTGTTGGTGTTCCCTGTGTTGATGCCGCCACTCTTGAGGAGGCTGTAGATCTCGCCAAGGCTGAAGCTGAAAACAATGATGTCGTGCTGTTCTCACCTGCATGTGCAAGCTTTGATATGTTCCAAGGGTATGCGCATCGTGGCGAATGTTTTGCGCAAATCGTGCGACAAATAATCGGGGGTGAGAAATGACATCTTCGGTTATTAATCCTGTGTTACAGCCCCATAATGAATGGCGTTGGATCGCTATGAGCAGTATTGCTCTTATTTGCATGGGTTTAATAATGATGACATCTGCCTCAATGGATATTGGGGCTGAAAAATTCAATTCTCCGTTTTTCCATTTTAAACGGCATGCGATTTATATTGTTATAGCGTGTGTGATTGCACTTGGCGTAAGTCGCATGCCCATGCAGTTTTGGTATAAGAACGGTTGGGTATTTTTATTATGTAGTATGGTTTTATTGAGCATTGTATTAATACCCGGCATTGGAAGAGAGGTTAATGGTAGTCGACGTTGGTTGGTAATTGGCCCCTTAACTTTGCAGGCCTCTGAAGTGGCTAAATTATGCGTGCTTTTCTACATGGCGGGATATTTGCAACGCCGCCAAGACGAAGTTCAGCAGAACTGGATGGGCTTTATCAAACCAATGATCGTGCTGGTTGTGTTGATTGTAATGCTACTTTCGGAACCCGATTTTGGCGCTGTGGTAGTTATGCTCGGTTGTACCATGGGTCTTATTTTCTTAGCTGGCGTCAAAATGGGGCAGTTTGTCAGCATGATATTGCTTTGTCTCGGTGCTGTGGTCGCTATGGCGATGTCATCTGAATATCGTATGCGTCGATTAATGGCTTTTTCTGATCCATGGGCTGATCAATACAATAGTGGTTATCAATTAGTTCAATCCTTGATTGCCTATGGACGAGGTGAATTAAGCGGCGTTGGATTAGGTAATAGTGTTCAAAAGCTATCGTATTTACCCGAGGCGCATACCGATTTTGTATTTGCCATTTTAGCTGAAGAGCTCGGATTTATTGGTGTAATCGCTGTGATGCTGTTGTTCGTAGTCTTAGTAGGCAATTTGATGAGATTGTCACGACGGGCTATGGATTCTCAGCAGCCCTTTATGGCCTTTGTTGCAGCAGGGTCTGGTTTAATTATCGCCGGTCAAGCATTTATCAATATTGGGGTTACGTCAGGTTTTCTACCTACAAAAGGGCTTACCTTGCCATTTATTAGTTACGGCGGCAGCAGTTTGATCGCCTGTTGTTGCATGTTGGCTTTAGCCTATCGAATTCACTACGAATTAAACCATGGTGTGTCCATTAAACACGAGATAGTTATCAAAAAGCCCAAGCAAAGTAAACATAACCAGGGAGGTGTTGCTTATGTCAACTAAACCCATCGTTGTGATTATGGCTGGTGGTACCGGAGGTCATGTTTTCCCCGCACTTGCTACTGCTGAAGTCTTACGTCAAAAAGGTTTTTCAATCCACTGGTTGGGAACACAGAGAGGCATTGAATCTCGCCTTGTGCCGGCTGCGAGTATTGATATTTCCTATCTCACTATTAATGGTGTTCGAGGAAAAGGTCTTGCAGGTTGGTTGGCTGCGCCCCTGAATGTATTACGTGCTGTTTGGCAAAGTTTAAGGGCTATTAAAAAATTAAACCCCGTGTGTGTACTTGGAATGGGGGGCTTTGTGGCTGCGCCTGGTGGTATAGCTGCGAGAATTTTGGGTATTCCGTTGGTCATTCACGAACAGAATGCCAAGGCTGGCTCAACCAATAAGTTGTTAGCACATTTTGCAACAAGGGTTTTGCAGGCCTTTCCAAAAGCGTTTGGCGTTGATGACAAAGGAGCTGTCGTTGGTAATCCGATACGTACCAATATAGAACAAGCAAGACAGCTTAGAGAGCACCATAGTGATAGTTCTTTCAAACATGTACTAGTTCTCGGAGGAAGTCAGGGGGCATTGGCGCTTAATCAAACAGTGCCTACTGCATTAATAGAATTATCAAAAGAATTTGATATTAAAGTGTGGCATCAAACTGGCGAAAAAAATCTTTCAGAGGTACGTGCTAAATATGGTGATGTTTCAGAGGCCAAAGCAGAAGCCTTTATTAATGATATGGCAGCGGCTTATTCCTGGGCAGATGTCGTTATTTGTCGATCAGGTGCATTAACAGTTTCTGAACTCGCGGCGGCCGGTGTGCCGAGTATTCTCGTGCCATTTCCTCATGCCATTGATGATCATCAAACTGCCAATGCCAAGTTTTTGGTAGAGCAAGAGGCTGCCATTCTGATGCCTCAAAGCTCAATGACCGCAGAGACGTTAATTAAAACACTATCAAGTTTATTAAGAGACCCAAGTAAGTTGCCGAAAATGAGTGATCGTGCGTTCAATGTTGCCAAATTGGGTTCTGCTCAAAAAGTGGCTGAAGTATGTGTTGAGGTCGCCCGTGAATATTAAGCGTGTAAATCAGTTTGTGCCTGAAATGCGTCGTATTGAGCAGATCCATTTCATTGGTATCGGTGGTGCAGGGATGAGTGGCATAGCAGAAGTTCTGCTCAACCAAGGTTATCGGATTTCTGGTTCAGATGTGGTTCAGTCATCTAATACGCGTCGCTTGCAAGACCTTGGCAGTCAGGTATTTATAGGTCATAAAGAAACCAATGTTGATGGTGCTAATGTCGTCGTAGTGTCATCAGCGATAGATGAAAACAACCCCGAAATCAAAGCGGCCAGAGAGCAGCGAATCCCCGTAGTGCGCCGAGCAGAAATGTTGGCTGAAATCATGCGATTTAGACACGGTATCGCTGTTGCCGGTACCCATGGCAAAACTACAACAACAAGCATGATAACGTCTATCTTAGGTGAGGCAGGTCTTGATCCTACCTTTGTGATAGGTGGTTTGGTGCATAGCCATAAGGCGAATGCAAGGCTTGGGGAGTCGCGCTATTTAGTTGCTGAAGCGGATGAAAGTGATGCATCGTTTTTGCATCTTCAGCCGATGATGGCTGTGGTCACGAATATCGAGCCTGACCACATGGCAACGTATGATAATGACTTCGAAAAAATGAAGCAGACCTACATCGACTTTTTACATAATCTGCCATTTTATGGTGCTTGTGTGTTGTGTATTGATGATCCAGTGGTAAGGGAGTTAATTCCTCGTATAAGTCGTCCGGTCATTACTTATGGTACGTCTGATGACGCCGACGTGCGGATCATTAATGTGCAGCAAAAAGGTATGCAGACCTCCTTTGAGCTTATTCGACATAATGAAAATCAGCCATTGCCGATCAAAATTAATATGCCTGGCTTACATAACGTTAAAAATGCAACCGCGGCAGCTGCCATAGCGAGCGATGAAGGTATCGATGATGCAGATATTGTCAATGGATTGGCAGTATTTAGTGGCGTCGGTCGTCGATTTGAGGTCTACGATACATCTGCTACTCAATGGCCTGATGTTATGTTGGTGGATGATTATGGCCATCATCCTACCGAGGTAGCTGCTACCCTTGCTGCGGTTCGTTCGGGCTGGCCTGATCGACGCTTAGTCATGGTCTATCAGCCACACCGCTATACCAGAACAAGAGATTTATACGAAGACTTTGCACAAGTGTTGTCAAATGTCGATCAGTTACTTTTATTAGAAGTGTATTCTGCGGGTGAAGCGCCGATCTTGGGTGCTGATTCTAAGAGTCTTTGTAGAAGCATTCGCCAGCGAGGCTTCGTAGAACCAATCTATGTTGAGACAATTCATGACATTCCTGCCTTACTGGATGGCCTACTTAAGCCAGGTGATATCCTGTTGACACAAGGTGCTGGCAATGTTGGTGCGTTGGCTCCAATGTTAGTGGCGGAGAACTGATATGAAGCGCTACTTGCAAAGTAAGGTGGGTGTCTTGTTTGGTGGTGTTTCCGCAGAGCGTGAGGTGTCATTGCAATCAGGCCAGGCGGTTTATACAGCTTTGCAATCCAAAGGTTATCAAGTGATATCGCTTGATCCTGCCAATAAAGACTTTGACGAGCAATTGGCTACTGTCGATGTTGCATTTATTGCTTTACACGGCCCTGGTGGTGAAGACGGGAAAATGCAGGCCTTGCTTGAAAAACACGGCATACCTTATACAGGTAGTCGCGTCAATGCATCAGCAGTCGCCATGGATAAATTAGCAACTAAGAGGGTTTGGGAGTTGGCAGGTATTCCCACGCCGCCCTATGTTGAATTGTATGATGAATCTGAGATCGATGGACTAGCGTTAACCTATCCCCTGTTTGTCAAACCGGCTACAGAGGGATCAAGTATCGGTATGGCGAGGGTAACTAACGCTAATGAACTAGCTGTAGCCTTCCAAAACGCTAGACCCTATAACGGTCATGTATTGGTAGAACAAGGCATCAGTGGCGCTGAATTTACCGTCGCGATTCTTAATGGTAAGGCATTGGCGCCAATTAAATTAGAAACTGAGCACGTATTCTATGATTACGATGCTAAATATATTGCTAATGATACTCGCTATATCTGTCCATGCGGGCTTCCAGCTGAAAGTGAGCAATTACTTCGAAAGCTGGCTGAGCAGGCATTTGAGGCCATCAATTGTCAAGGATGGGGGCGTGTCGATGTGATGCAGGATGAGCGTGGGCATTTCTATCTTTTAGAAATTAATACTGTGCCAGGTATGACCTCTCATAGCCTTGTCCCTATGGCAGCAAAAGCTGAGGGTATTAACTTTGCAGACTTAGTTGAAACGATTTTAGAGGGGGCACGTTAGTATGTTTAACAGTAACTCTTCAATATCTACTAAAGGTGCAGTTCGAAATGCCGCAACATCTAAACCACCTAGAAATTGGCGTGTGCTTTTGGATTGGGGCAAATACGTTGCCTATGCCGCTTTGATAATACTCGTAGTTTGGGGTTGGCCTTCGATAAAAACAACGCTTGCTGAAATTAGCTTAGGCAAGGTTGAGAAAGTCACTGTTCTTGGCGATTTGACCTATGTACCTGAAAACGAAGTTGTTGAAGTTCTTCAGCCCTATGCTGAGATGTCTGTAGTCATGCTGCCATTGTCAGAAATGCAAAACAAATTACAACAGATCAGTTGGGTGGATCGTGCTGTTTTAGTTAGAAAATTACCCTTTGAATTAATCGTAACCATCGTTCCTCAGAAACCTATCGCGAGATGGCGTAATGAAGGTTTGGTGAATAATCGAGGCGAGATTTTTTTGGTTGATGAAATTGCCGAAGAATTTGCGTTGTTACCAGTTTTATCCGGAGACCATGACGCCCTTCAGGAAATTATGACCACCTATATTGGTATCAATCAGGTTCTTAGAGGGCACGACTTGGATATTGTTAGTCTGCAGCGTAACGATCGAGGTGCATGGTCGCTACAAACGGATGATGGTGCAAATGTAGTTTTTGGTAATGATGGAATAGCGGAAGCGGCAAAACGATTTGTGGCGGTTCATAAGTATTTAGGTAGCGAGGCCGCAAATAAAAGATTTGATACACGTCACAATGCTGGCGTGGCGGTATTGTAGAGGCAAATATGAGTAATGAAATGATAGTGGGTTTGGATATCGGTACCTCTAAGGTAGTCGCCATCGTGGGTGAAATTACCCCAGATGGAGGCCTTAATATCGTAGGGATCGGTAGTCATCAATCTCGCGGTCTTAAAAAGGGCGTGGTGGTTAATATTGAGTCAACAGTTGCATCTATTCAGCGGGCAATCGAAGAGGCTGAATTGATGGCCGGCTGTCAGATTCACTCTGTTTATGCTGGAATTGCAGGCAGCCATATTCGCAGCTTGAACTCGCATGGTATCGTCGCAATTAGAGAAAATGAAGTAACACAGTTAGACGTTGAGCGTGTCATTGATGCAGCGCAAGCGGTGGCTATACCTGCAGATCAAAAAATCCTACATATATTGCCTCAAGAATTCGTCATTGATAACCAAGAGGGTGTCAAAGAGCCGCTAGGTATGTCCGGTGTTCGCTTAGAAGCAAAGGTGCATTTGGTGACTTGCGCAGTCAATGCTGCACAGAATATTGAAAAATGCATTCGTCGTTGTGGTCTTGAGCCTGAAGACACCATCCTTGAGCAGCTCGCATCGAGTTATGCAGTTTTAACAGAAGATGAGAAAGAGTTAGGTGTCTGTATGGTTGATATCGGTGGTGGTACCACCGATATAGCAATATTTACCGAAGGTTCGATAAAGCACACAGGAGTTATTCCTATTGCTGGTGATCAGGTAACAAATGATATCGCTATGGCACTTCGCACACCCACGCAGCACGCAGAAGAAATTAAAATTAAATACGCCTGCGCATTAACTCAACTTGCAGCCGCTGACCAAACGATCAAAGTACCAAGCGTAGGCGAACGTCCGCCACGCGATCTTTCAAGACAAGCGCTTGCTGAAGTTGTAGAGCCACGCTATGACGAGTTATTTACCTTGGTGCAAGCCGAGCTTCGTCGCAGCGGTTATGAAGATCTTTTGGCCGCTGGCATCGTACTGACTGGCGGTACCTCCAAAATGGAGGGTGTCGTTGAGCTTGCCGAAGAGATATTCCATATGCCAGTACGTTTAGGGTCGCCACAAAATGTTACCGGCCTAGCTGATATTGTTCGTAATCCCATTTATTCGACCGGCGTAGGCTTGCTTATGTACGGTTTAAAACAACGCCGCTCAAATTTCAGCCGAGGGGCACAACACGATAAGGCCAATGAATCAGGTTTTTGGGCAAAAACCAAAAACTGGTTTAAAGGAAATTTTTAACTTCAATTTTAATAACTATTCGAAACAGTGAGAGGGTCACATTATGTTTGAATTCGTAGATAACACACCGCAAAACGCAGTGATAAAAGTCATAGGAATCGGTGGTGGAGGCGGTAATGCCGTCAAGCACATGATTTCAAATCATGTACAAGGGGTTGAGTTTATCTGTGCTAACACAGATGCCCAAGCCTTAAGCGATGTTCATGAGCACACTGTATTGCAACTTGGGCATGATATTACTAAGGGTCTAGGTGCTGGCGCTAATCCAGATGTGGGTCGCCAAGCCGCTTTAGATGACAGGGCTCGTATTGCAGAAGCACTGCATGGCGCAGATATGGTTTTCGTTACCGCTGGTATGGGCGGTGGTACGGGTACAGGTGCTGCGCCGGTAGTCGCAGAAGTTGCTAAAGAAATGGGTATTTTGACTGTTGCTGTAGTGACTAAGCCATTCATTTTTGAAGGCCGCAAACGTATGAAAGTAGCAGATGCAGGTATGCTAGAACTTCAACAGCATGTCGATTCTTTGATTACTGTCCCAAATGACAAATTGTTAACTGTACTTGGCAAAGATGCGAGTTTGGTGTCTGCATTCCAGGCAGCAAATAACGTTCTCCAAGGTGCAGTACAAGGTATTGCTGATTTAATTATCAATCCTGGTTTGATCAACGTCGACTTTGCAGACGTTAGAACTGTGATGTCAGAGATGGGCATGGCAATGATGGGTACTGGTGTGGCTACAGGTCCAGATCGTGCTCGTGAAGCAGCTGAAATGGCTATTAACAGCCCATTACTTGAAGATATTAATCTACAAGGTGCACGTGGTATTTTGGTCAACGTTAGTGCAGGTGATAACTTGTCACTCGGTGAATTTAATGATGTTGGCGAGGCTATCGAAGAGTTTGCTTCAGATGATGCAACCGTGGTGGTTGGTACCGTGATCGATCCAAGCCTTGGTGATGAAGTTAGGGTGACTGTGGTTGTGACTGGTTTAGGTTCTAAGATGCAAGCACCTGTTATTGAACCAACTGAACGAGCTTCGGTCCAACAGCCTAACATGGCGTCTGGCAATATTAATTATGATATTCCAACGACAATGCGCCAGGGCAATACTTTGCGTAAAGTGGCAACAGCGCCTGCGACCGAGCAAAAAGAAGATACTAAAGTAAGTAGTGATCTAGATTATCTAGATATACCTGCATTTTTACGTCGCCAAGCTGATTAAGCAAAATCGACGTAAATATTAGTATCTGGCAACTAAACATTGTTTGGTTGACGGCTTTGTTTGCGGTAAAATTCGACTTTAGATGTCAAGTGAGCTTAGGATGATTAGGCAAAGAACACTTAAAAATTCGATACGAGCAACGGGTGTAGGTCTTCACACTGGTAAAAAGGTGTATTTAACCCTCAATCCTGCACCTGTAGATTCTGGTATTGTTTTTAGGCGAGTCGATCTTGACCCTGTAGTTGAATTTAAAGCCCATGCCTTAAATGTGGGTGAAACAACTATGTCAACCACGCTAAATGCAGGCTCTGATAAAGTGTCTACTGTTGAACACTTAATGTCTGCTTTAGCGGGTTTAGGTATCGATAATGTTATTGTCGATATAAGTGCCCCTGAAATTCCCATTATGGATGGTAGTGCTGGGCCTTTTGTTTTTTTGATTCAATCTGCCGGAATTGAAGAGCAACAGGCCTACAAAAAATTTGTTCGTATCAAAAAAGATGTGGTTGTTACTCAGGGTGATAAGGTAGCAAGCTTTAGACCTTATAACGGGTTTAAGGTGACCTTCCAAATTGAATTTGATCACCCTGTAATTCGAAATAGAAATGTGTCTACTGAATTAGATTTCTCAAGCGCCTCGTTTGTAAAAGAAATTAGTCGGGCACGAACCTTTGGATTTATGCATGAGATCGAGTACCTCCGGTCGATGGGTTTAGCTCGAGGTGGTAGTGTTGATAACGCAATTGTTGTCGATGAATACCGCATATTAAACGAAGAAGGGCTTCGTTACGAAGATGAATTCGTTAAACATAAGGTCTTGGATGCCATTGGCGATTTGTATCTTATGGGCCATAGTATTATCGGTGAGTTTCGTGCATTTAAGTCTGGTCATGCCTTAAATAACGCACTATTAAGAGAATTGATCAAACGAACAGATGCCTGGGAATACGTGACTTTTGATGATCCTGCAGTAACTCCGATTAAATATGCCGCGCCCGTTTCAATTGCTACGGCATAACTCTCTTTGAGCGATACTCACTAGTCTTTATCTGCCATTTGTGGCATATTCTGCATTAATTATAGAAGGAGCGGTTTGACTGTATTACAGATTACCGCTCTTTTTGTGTCTAAACTATTGATATATATAAATGTATGCAGATTGTTCTTGTTAGGCGACAAGGTCGCTCCCACTCAATTAGCTTAAGTAGAGCTACACTAGCTCTGCTTTCGCTTTGCTTTGTGGGTGTTCCTGCCGGTCTGGGTTACATTGGCTATCAGTATTCAGCTGAATATTCTGCGCTCGAGTCTGATCGTGAAGCTCTGGTTGCATTGCAGAGTGAGTTGCAACAGCAGCGTATTGAACTGAACGATGTTGAAATCGGGGCGCGAGATAAGCTTGCAGCCATGACGATCAAGCTTGCTGAAATGCAAGCTCAAATGCTGCGTTTGGATGCACTCGGTGAACGCCTTACTGAAATGGCTGATATCGATGGTGATGAGTTCGACTTCTCACATAAGCCGGCGCTTGGAGGTCCAGACTACCAAAACAGTGAGTTTAATGAGACGGAGTCTTCGGTATTTTCTGCAATAAAGCAATTGAGCGATCAGGTCGATGAAAAAGGCCAGCAACTTGAGATTTTAGAATCTCTTATTAGCAATAATAAAATTGAAAAAGATCTTTTTATTGCTGGGCGCCCAATTCAAAAAGGCTGGATGTCTTCCTCGTATGGCTATCGAACCGATCCTTTTCATGGCGACAAAGCTTGGCATGGTGGTGTTGATTTTGCCGGTAAATTTGGATCAGATGTCGTCGCTGTAGGTTCAGGCGTTGTAACTTGGTCTGGTGAGCGTTATGGCTACGGCAATATGGTCGAAATTAACCATGGCAATGGCTATCTAAGTCGCTATGCGCACAATTCTGAAAACTTTGTTGTACCTGGCGAGGTTGTAAAAAAAGGGCAAACTATCGCTGCAATGGGTAGCAGTGGTCGTTCAACTGGCCCACATGTCCACTTTGAGGTCTACAAGCATGGTCGCCCAGTCGACCCAGCTTCTTATATTCATCGCACCTATCGATAATTTTCGCTCATTTACTAATTGATTGATTTTATACACGTCATTGAGATTGTGGCGGAAATTTATATTTGGAACTAAACATGATTGCTAATATTTTTAAGAAAATCTTCGGGACAAAAAACGACCGAGAATTAAAACGTTTACGTAAGGTTGTTGCGAAAATCAACGCTCTAGAATTAGACATGCAGGCACTTACCGATGAACAAATGCGTGCCAAAACAGATGAATTTAAAGCGCGTATTAAAGAGGGCGAAAGCCTTGATAATGTTCTGCCTGAAGCCTTTGCACTAGTGCGCGAAGCAGGTGTTAGAACCATGCAGATGCGTCACTTCGATGTGCAGATGATCGGTGGTATGACTCTACACGAAGGTCGAATTTCGGAAATGCGGACCGGTGAAGGTAAAACCTTGGTTGCCACGCTTCCCGCTTATTTGAATGCTTTAACAGGGCATAGTGTCCATTTGGTAACGGTCAACGACTATCTCGCCACGCGTGATGCTAAATGGATGGAGCCTCTCTATAATTTCTTGGGCTTATCTGTCGGTATTGTGGTGCCAGGGCAGGATATGCAGTCAAAGCGTGCAGCATATCAATGTGACATCATTTATGGCACGAATAACGAATTTGGTTTTGATTATTTACGCGACAATATGGCGTTTGCGCTTGAAGATAAGATGCAAGGTGAACTTAATTTTGCCATTGTCGATGAGGTTGACTCTATCCTAATTGATGAAGCGCGTACACCATTAATCATTTCTGGTCCTGCAGAAGATAGTTCAAGACTCTATGTGAAAGTGAATAATATGGTTCCGATGATGCGTCTTGATAGCGAAGAGGAGCCCGGACATTACACGGTAGATGAGAAAACGCGCAGCATTGAAATGACCGAATCAGGCCATCAATTAATCGAAGATCTCATGGTTCGTGAAGGCTTGCTGCAAGAAGGCGATAGCTTATACGCAGCGACAAATTTGAATCTATTGCACCATGTCATGTCTGCCTTGAGGGCTAACGTTCTTTATCACAAAGATGTTGAGTATATCGTCCAAGAAGGTCAGGTTGTGCTGATTGATGAGCATACTGGGCGCACCATGCCTGGGCGTCGTTTATCTGAGGGTTTGCATCAGGCCATTGAAGCTAAAGAGGGAGTGGCCATTCAAAACGAAAGCCAAACGCTAGCGTCGACAACCTTCCAGAATTTCTTCAGATTGTATAGAAAGCTTTCGGGTATGACAGGTACTGCTGATACTGAAGCGTTTGAGTTTATGCATATTTACGGATTGGGCGTAGTTGTTATTCCAACTAATAAGCCAGCTATCCGTAAAGATATGAATGATTTAGTTTTCTTAACACAAGAAGAAAAATTCGATGCCATTGTTAAGGATATTGAAGATGCTGTTGCTAAGGGAGCACCAGTTCTTGTTGGTACGGCATCCATCGAAACGTCTGAAGTGCTTTCTGCTCATCTTAATAAAATTGGTATGAAGCACAATGTATTGAACGCAAAATATCACGCTAAGGAGGCTGAAATAGTAGCGCAAGCTGGGCGACCTGGTACCGTCACGATCGCCACCAATATGGCTGGTCGTGGTACCGATATTGTCTTGGGTGGTAACTTAAAATCTGAGCTAGAAGGCGTCTCTAGTAGTGATCAGGCTCAAATCGATAAGATTACCGCTGATTGGCAAGAGCGCCATAATAAGGTCATGGGTGCAGGTGGTTTGCATATCTTTGGTACCGAAAGACACGAATCGCGTCGTATCGATAATCAATTGCGTGGTCGTGCTGGACGTCAGGGTGATCCTGGTGTTTCTCGTTTCTATCTGTCGCTCGATGATAACTTAATGAGAATTTTCGCCTCGGAAAGAGTTAAAAACTTTATGACGGCGTTAGGTATGGAGAAAGGCGAAGCCATTGAGCACCGAATGGTGAGTAATGCTATCGAAAAAGCGCAACGAAAAGTTGAAGGGCGCAACTTCGATATTCGTAAGGCATTGTTGGAATATGATGATGTGGCAAATGATCAGCGCTCGGTTATTTATGCTCAGCGTGACGACTTGCTTGAGGCCGAACGTATTGATGAGACTCTCACGTTAATTCGTGCTGAGGTTGTCAACAACACTATCGATAATTACATGCCGCCAATGAGTGTCGAGGAACAATGGGATATCCCTGGGCTTGAAAAACAGTTACAGCTTGAGTTTTTTGTTGAGCTTCCAATTCAAGAGTGGCTTGATACGGATGATAACCTTGATGAAGAGGGTGTTCGTGAGCGTGTTATTGCAGCGGTTGAGAAGGCCTATACAGATAAAACAGATTTCTTAGGTGATGAAATACGCCGTTTTGAAAAGCATATTATGCTAAATATTCTCGATTCATTATGGAAAGAGCATCTTGCAATGATGGATCACCTACGTCAGGGTATCCATTTGCGTGCCTATGCGCAAAAGAATCCTAAGCAGGAATATAAACGCGAATCCTTTGAGTTATTTGAGGCCTTGTTAGACAATATCAAAACTGAAGTTATTCGCTTTTTGGCACGTGTTGAAATTCGTCAAGAAGAAGATGTGGACGCTGTTCAAGAGCAACGTCGTAAACAGGAAGAAGCGCGTAAAGTTGAGTATCAGCATGCTCAATCATCAGCTTTGGGCGAAGTAAGTGACTCAACGAGTTCGAAGTCACCTTACACTCGCGAAGGACGCAAAGTGGGTCGTAATGATCCTTGCCCTTGTGGTTCTGGGCAAAAATTTAAATCATGTCATGGTAAATTGAATTAATCCAAGTGAGGATATATGGCAGTAGGTTCTGGTGAAATTGGTGAGTTATTTCCTGTCGCTGGCGTGAAGATTGGTATTGCGAGTGCGGGCATTAAAAAAGTTGGAAGAAAAGACGTCGTTATTTTTGAGCTGTGTGAAGGTTCAACTGTAGCAGGCGTCTACACATTAAATCGTTTTTGTGCAGCGCCCGTGCATGTTGCTAGACGACATATGGCCTTGGGAAATATCCGTTATTTACTCGTCAATACCGGTAATGCCAACGCTGGAACTGGATCGGAAGGTATGCAAAACGCTGCACGATCATGCACCAGTTTAGCTTCCTTAGTAAATTGTTCGTCAGAACAGATACTGCCTTTTTCAACAGGTGTTATTGGTGAGCGGTTACCTATTGAAAAAATTGAATCGGCCCTTCCTGCAGCACTAGACAACCTCTCTTTGACGAATTGGTTAGATGCCTCTTACGGGATTATGACGACGGACACTCGTCCTAAGGCATGTTCTCGTCAAATTGACATTAATGGTAAGCAGATTTCCGTAACAGGTATCGCCAAAGGGGCGGGTATGATCAAGCCCAATATGGCGACCATGCTAGGTTATATTGCTACAGATGCGGTTGTCGATTCATTGGTATTGCAAGAGCTGTGTACACGTGCAGCAAATATGTCGTTCAATCGAATTACAGTTGATGGAGATACATCAACAAACGACGCCTGTGTATTGATTGCGAGTGGTGCTAGCGGAGTCAGTATTGCTCCTCAGGATGAACACTTTGATGATTTTGCTGAGGCCATCTTTGAAGTTTTTGTTGAGTTGGCGCAGGGACTTGTAAGAGATGGTGAGGGTGCGACTAAATTTGTATCAGTTAACGTTAAAGGCGGTAAAACCCAAAAAGAATCTTTGGCGGTGGCTTATACAATTGCCGAATCTCCACTAGTAAAAACAGCATTGTTTGCCAGTGATCCAAACTGGGGGCGTTTGCTTGCAGCAATTGGTCGTGCCGGCATTGATGATCTTGATGTTGAAAATGTTTCTGTCCATCTTGGCGATGTATTGATTGCCAATAAAGGTGGTAGAGCTGCAAGTTATACCGAAGAAGCAGGGCAGGCTGTTATGTCCCAAGAAAATATTGATATCTATGTTGACCTTGGTCGTGGCGATTTCTCAGAGACTGTTTGGACGACTGATTTCTCATATGATTATGTACGAATCAATGCAGAGTATAGAAGCTAGTGAAAGATACTCTTAAGTCTTTTGGTAAAATCCTGTCAATCTCGCTATTGATTGCGGTACTGATTATTGGTGTTTTATTTAGTCTGCAAAACCAAGTGCTAGTGACTGTCGACTTGCTTTTGTTTTCTCCAATAGAGGGTACATTAGCATTTTGGATCTTGGCGAGTTTTGCTCTTGGTGTTTTGATCAGCCTTTTAGTTTTATCGCTGTTGTACTTGCGTATTCAAAAACGCAATATCCAGTTAACGCTCAAAGTAAGGTCATTACAACGTCAGCTGGATAACAATCAAACGACGAAATAATGTTCAATTTTGGGCTTTTCATAGTCTTGTTGATTGCATTGGCTTTTGGCTGGTCGTTGGGAAAGTATGGAGAGCCTAGGATCTTCAAATGGCGTCGCCCCAATTCTGATGATTATTTTAAGGGCTTGAATTATCTTATTAACGATCAAGCTGATGTTGCTGTAGAAAGTTTTATAGAGCAATTGGAGGTAACACCCAAAACGCTCGAAATGCACTTATCTATTGGAAGTATTCTAAGGCGCAAAGGTGAGCTCGATCGGGCTATAAGAATCCACCAAAATTTAATTAATAGCCAATCACTCGGCGACAAAGAGATTTGTCTTGCACAAATTGAATTAGCTCGCGACTTCTATGCTTCTGGAATCTTAGATAGGGCCGAAAATATTCTTTTGGATTTATCTGGACGCTCCGATTTATTACGAATTGATGCTCAGTTACTTCTGATTTCGGTTTATCGCGACGAAAGGTCCTGGCATAAAGCTATCAATATTGGCAACGCATTACGTAAACAATTTTCTTCTGGTAAAGAAGTCGCGACCGTTCAGCAACAGCAGAAATTATCAAAGGCATTGGCACATTTTTGTTGTGAGCTTGCTGAAGAAGCTCTCATTGAAAGTACAACGATCGATGTGCAGGATTTTATTG
The DNA here is from genome assembly GCA_023255355.1 of Pseudomonadales bacterium. Lineage (GTDB taxonomy): Bacteria > Pseudomonadota > Gammaproteobacteria > Pseudomonadales > JAHEIH01 > JAHEIH01. The sequence goes on from JALRIU010000180.1 coordinate 24,398, forward strand.
CTAAGGCATTGGCATATGACTCAGGTTGTGTGCGCGCAAACTTGCTTGCTGCGAAAGCCGCTATTCTTGCTGGCAACGAGTCTAAAGCAAAAAGATACTTGTTGGATGTTGCTTTGCAGGATGAAAGTTTCTTTTCTGAAGCTGTTGATGTACTGGCAACTTTTAGCGTCGATGCAGAAACCTTGCAAAGTGTTACTAATATTCAGTACAAAACCCCATCACATAGCGGTTTAATGTATATGATATCCGCCAATAAACAGTTATTTGGTGATGAGCAAGCTGAGCAGGTCTTAAAAAATGAGCTTGTCAGCAACCCAAGTTTTTCAGGTTTAAACCAGTATCTAGAGCTTAAATCTACAACAATTAATGATGAAACTAATGACTTGGTAAAAGCAGTATTGCAGAGATTGCATCCTATACGTGTTAATTATGAATGTTTGCATTGTGGATTTAGAGGCAGTCAAATGCATTGGTTGTGCCCATCTTGTAAACAATGGGGAGAAATCCGTCAACGCTACGGGTTATAATGTTTCTTTTTTGTATGGTTACTACTATGAATGATCCTAAAGTCATTGTCGCTCTCGATTATCCTACTGCACAGGATGCCCTGGATATGGCTGATCGCTTAGATCCTAAAATGTGTCGTGTTAAAGTTGGTAAAGAGCTTTTTACTGTTGCAGGTCCAGATGTAGTTAAGCAGCTAATGGCAAAGGGCTTCGATGTCTTTTTAGATTTAAAATTTCACGATATTCCCAACACCGTTGCAGCTGCCGTAAAGGTAGCTGCTCAAATGGGTGTTTGGATGGTGAATGTTCACGCCAGTGGCGGTAGTCGAATGATGCGTGCAGCCAGAGAAGCCGTTGATAGCGTCGCTAATAATGTGACTCATTTGATTGCTGTGACGGTATTAACCAGTATGAGCCCTGAAGATCTTAGCGAAACAGGTATTTCTAAATCACCTTTAGAGCAAGTGCTGTATTTGGCAGATCTTGCCAAGCAAGCGGGTATGGATGGTGTTGTTTGTTCTGCTCAGGAAACTCAGACGCTTCGTAAAGCGTTAGGCGATGACTTTTTGCTGGTAACTCCTGGTATTCGTATGCCTGGTGATAGTGCAGGTGATCAGCGTCGAGTTGTGTCACCTGCAGATGCGTTAAAAAATGGTAGTAGTTATTTAGTGATGGGGCGCTCCATTACCGGTGCAGTTGACCCTATTAGCGTGCTCAATGAAGTTAATGGGTATCAATAATATTTTTCTAATAAGTACTCCTTTTTAAAAATTAATTGTTATAAGCGTGCTTTTTTTAGATGTTTATCTTCTATAAGTCGGATTGGTTATAAAAATTAATTTTTTTAGGAAAATGTTGTCTATAAAACTGTACCAATTCAAACTTTTTAATTAAAGACATCGACAAAATCTTCATCTAAATTAAATACACAGCTGGGGTGATAGTAACAGGAAGTTGCTATTAACCAAGGATGGTTCCGACAAGGATGTTGGATTGGGCAAAGGATTGCTCTTAACCCCAGATGTGAAATTAAATTAACATGGAGAGTTATATTATGTTCAATGGAAAACAGTTGATCGCCAATATTGGCGGTGCATGTATCATGCTTGCTTCAATGTGGAGCTATGCTCAAGAGCCTGTCGATATTAATACAGCTAGCGCTGAGGTTATTGCAGAAAACTTAACAGGTGTAGGTTTATCTAGAGCGCAGGCTATTATCGAATATCGTGAAACACATGGTGCCTTTAGAACCCTTAGTGATGTTGAGTCTGTAAAGGGGATTGGCGCAGCAACGATAGAGAAAAATAAAGAACGAATTCTTTTCGAATAGTTTTTTAAGCCCGGTTGATCCGGGCTTTTTTTATTTAATAAGCGTCAATGTCCCGAAAACAGAGGCATCAATATAGCCTCGGTTGCGGTTCCCATTAAGGGGTTCTACCTCATGTGAACCTAAAAAATGCTCTCGCTCTTGACTGCCGTCATTATCACAATATGCAAGCATAAACCCCATCACTTTTCCTGAATTGAGCGTTATTGGATTACCAGGGGCAGCGATGGTAAATGTGTCGTTATACACTTTGATTGCAACTTCCCACGTTATCTTAAAAGGAGAGTGACTATCCCTTTTCCAAACGCTTTTTACATGCTCATTTAAAAGTACTACGCCATTGTCCGTTTCATCTCCGAAGTCGGCGGTATTGCCGTCGAGTGCAATATGGTAGGCAAATGCATTATAGCTATTGAGATGATTGCCACCTGATTTATCCTCGTCGATAAATACTTCTAAGCAATCGTCGTCCCAGTAATTAACTTTTGGGTCGGGATGGGTATCAATGAGGGTATCATCGATGATCTCAACTAAAAGATATATGCTGTCTCCTCGCCAGCTGATCTTAAATCTGCCGCT